>NZ_JAKUGE010000039.1:0-48837 GCF_022663795.1 Bacillus cereus group sp. BfR-BA-01349 | reverse complement strand
CAAAACTAAAAGGATTGTCCCCTGTGCAATACAGAGTTCAATCCTTAGTAGCTGCTTAATATATTTGTCTAATTTTTTGGGTTCAGTTCAGCGGAATGGTCCTTTTCCTTCACAGAATAATGGACGAATAAATGCAGGAACGAATCCTGGGAAATCGAAAGCATTTTTCAAACCTTCATCGAAAGCAACTTGGCGAATATTATTTCCATAATCAAATGTAATTGCGCCTTTTTCTTGCATCGCAAGCATTGCTTCCACATGTTTTGTCATACTTTCTTTTGATAATTGTACGTAACGTTCTGGATTTTCTTCACGAAGTTTCGCTGCTTCTTCTAACGTGTAACCTACTGGAATATAACCGTTTAATGGATCATGAGCAGATGTTTGATCCGTAACTAAATCTGGCGTAATATTACGCTTCACTAGTTCTGGTAAAATCTCTGCCGCATTTCCTAACAAGCCAATTGAAATTGGTTCTTTCTTCTCTTTATACTCGTTCGCAACAGTTAATGCTTCTTCTAATGATTCTGTGTACATGTCACAATATCTCTTTTCAATACGACGATCGATACTACGCTTATCTACATCAATAGCAATGACAACACCGCCATTCATCGTTACAGCAAGAGGTTGTGCACCACCCATACCACCTAAGCCAGCAGTAAGTGTTAATGTACCTTTTAATGAACCATCGAAATGTTGACGAGCCGCTTCACCAAATGTTTCATATGTTCCTTGTAGAATCCCTTGCGTTCCAATGTAAATCCAGCTACCAGCTGTCATTTGTCCGTACATCATAAGACCTTTTTTCTCTAGTTCTCGGAAGTGATCCCAGTTTGCCCATTTCGGTACTAAGTTTGAGTTCGCTAACAGAACGCGAGGTGCATCTTCATGTGATTTAAAAATGGCAACTGGTTTTCCTGATTGAACAAGTAACGTTTCATCACTTTCTAACGTTTTTAATGAATCTACAATCGCCTGATAGCTTTCCCAGTTACGAGCTGCACGGCCAATTCCGCCATATACAACTAATTCTTCTGGTTTTTCAGCAACTTCAGGATCTAAATTGTTCATTAACATACGAAGTGCAGCTTCTTGCACCCATCCTTTCGTTTGTAACTCTGTACCTCTTGGCGCGCGAATTGTTTGTTGTACTTTTTCCATTTCAATCTCTCCCTTTTCTCATTTTATAGTGCTGCGTTTACATCTAATCTTTCTTTTATCGAATAATTCGTTTTTAACCAATGCGCAATATTTTCAATATCTGTTGAGAATATACGGTCATTTTTAATAGATGGCACCTGCTGACGACCTTGGTGGTAGAAGCTCTTCGTCACTGTACTCATGTTTTCAATCCCGCGATATTCTGCTGCTTGCATTGCACAAATCATCTCAATAGAAAGAACACGTCTTGCATTTTGAATAATTTGATGTGCATGGCGTGAAGCAATTGTTCCCATACTTACATGATCTTCTTGGTTAGCAGAAGACGGAATTGAATCTACACTCGCCGGATGTGCTAACGTTTTATTTTCAGAAACAAGCGACGCTGCAGCATATTGCATAATCATTGCACCTGACTGTAGTCCTGGTTCTGGACTTAAAAATGGTGGTAAATCATTTAATTGCGGGTTTACTAAACGCTCAATACGGCGCTCCGAAATATTTGCAAGTTCCGCCATTCCTACTTTTAAGAAGTCCATCGCAAACGCAATCGGTTGACCATGGAAGTTACCACCTGAAATTACTTTTTCTCCGCCATCAAAAATTAGCGGATTATCTGTTGCTGCATTCATTTCAATTTCTAATTTTTCTTTTACATAATTTAAAACTTGCCAAGAAGCACCGTGTACTTGCGGGATACAACGAAGTGAATAGGCATCCTGCACTCGTAATTCTCCTTGTTTTGTTGTTAATTTACTATCGTGAAGGATGTCACGAATTCTGCTCGCTACTTCCACTTGCTCTTTATAACCACGTGCTTTATGAACATTTTCATCAAATGCATCAATAATGCCTTGTAACCCTTCAATTGTCATCGAAGCAATTAGTTCAGCTTGATACGCCGTTGCTTCTGCTTCTATATAAGAAAGAACTCCTTGTGCTGTCATCGCCTGCGTACCATTAATTAACGCAAGACCTTCTTTCGCTTCAAGTTCAATTGGCTCAAGCCCTTCTTCTGTAAGAGCAACCATTGCATGAACGCGTTTCCCTTTATAGAACACTTCACCTTCGCCTAATAATACGAGCGCAAGATGAGATAAAGGTGCTAAATCTCCACTCGCACCAAGTGAGCCTTGTTGCGGAACGACTGGATGAATTTTACGGTTTACAAACTCAAGAAGCATATTTACAACGAGCGGCCTTACGCCTGATACTCCTTTAAGCATCGTGTTCGCTCGTAAAATTAACATTCCGCGTGATACTTCTTCCGGGAATGGATCACCAATCCCGCATGCATGTGACTGAATTAAATTATGTTGAAGTGCCTTTACATCATCTTTTTGGATAAGCACATCACTAAACTTTCCAAATCCAGTTGTAATACCGTAAACGACTTTTCCGTCCTCTACAATTTTCTCAACTACTTCGCGGCGCTCCGCTACCTTTTGCATACTAGTTGGACAAGCTGTTACACCTTCTCCTTCCATTAATAACTTCTTCATTTCTTCAACTGTCAATGTATGTCCTGTTAACGTAATCATCATTTTTCCTCCTTAAAAAGGCAAAAGGGGACCTTATCTTTTTAAGACAGACTTCTGTCCTAAAAAAGTAAGGCCCCCTTCTAACTAATAGACTATGGGCAAATCATATGTGATTAATTCCTAAACCAATCGCCTCATGCTCAGATCCTTTTACAGGTGCACCAATCGTTCCATATAATGCAACAGCAACCCATTCGCCTTCTTTTTTTCCGTCGTATGGTGTACCGCGCACAATCGCAAAACGAAGTCCTACTGTACGAAGAACGTCTGCTAACTGAATTTGACCTCTCGTCACTCCGTACAAAGCTTCCATAATTGCATGATAAAGTGCATGTGTTTCTCTGTAAACGTCTGTTTCAATAACTTGGTTGCTTTTAGCCGCTGTTTCCATTGCTGCGACAACCTTTTGCGAATTCATCGAACCCACTTTCCCCGTACAATACTTCCAACCTTTTGGAATGGATAATACAGGACTTTCATTCTCATCCGCAAGTGCCAACAGCATGGCCATACGACCAATTCGATGTGTTCCTTGAAGAAGCATGTGACTCTCTCATTTCTTTTGAATTATTTGAATATTACTTAATTTAAGAATATATGAAAACGTTTAAATCGTCAATAGTTTAAAATCATATTCAAACATTTTTTCATCCCCCTATTTTTGTGTACACAAATGATTTACACAAAATTTCCAAGCATGCTATAGTCTCACTAACAGATGCAAAGGGGCGAAATTTCAGTGACAAAACGAAAAGATATTCATTTTCGAATTGAAGAGAAATTACTTAAAAGGTTTGAATCAGCACTCCATTACGAAGGTTTAAAGAAAACCGACGTATTAACACATGCAATCCAACAATTTTGCACAAAGGTGGAATGTGACAAAATGAATGATGTAAAACGTCAGTATAACGTTAGCAACCATTTACAAACACGCATCGACACACATACACATTACGAAGAAAAACACGTAGATTTAGATAAGATCGTCATTGAACATTTACAACTTCAAGGGGAAGAAAATATATTAGAGGTTGGGTGCGCTAGTGGAAAATTCCTTTCCCTTTTACAAACAAATGGTCATAAAGGCACATTAACCGGGTTTGATCAATCCGAAGCTATGCTTGCTGAAGCTGCTAAAACAAATAACTTAATAGAATGGAAACGAGGGGATGCTAGTAAACTTCCTTTCGAAACAAATTGTTATGACCTAATAACTGCAAGACATATGTTATACCATGTGAAAGATGTTGAAAAAACAATTCAAGGATTCCATAAAGTAATTCGTCCTAGCGGAACACTTTTAGCTACAACAAATTCTAGCGTTACACTACCTCGTATAGTTGAAATGTGTAACCGTATGTTAGACGCATTTGATTTACCGAAAACAACATCATCAGTCACTCCATTTTGTTTAGAAAACGGTAAAGAGATATTACAATCTGTTTTTCCAACTGTTGAAGAAACAGTTATTCATAATGCTCTCGTTTTTCATCATGCTACTCCGATTGTAAACTATATTTCTAGCATGTTTCCGTCGCTAAATATACCCGATAATATGTATCTTCAAGCCGAGATGAAAGAATGGCTAACAAAAGAAATCAACAAGGAATTATCTCTCCATAACGGTATATGGCGCGATCCAAAAGCGTTAGTAATTTATCGGTGTAAAAAAGAAAAAAGCTAGCATTTGCTAGCTTTTACACGTTTTCTCGTAAAAGTTTCTCCATTACTACATTGCCTTTACCACAATAAAAATCTGTATTATGTTCGTCTGCCACTCCAAAATAAGAGGCAATTGCTATTCCAAATGGTACAAATGCATGCCCTTGTGCTGTAATGATATTTGAGTGTTGCACAACTTCTTCATACACGAAATTTTCTACTGGAAAACAATCAAATTTTTGACAATCTATAGTCGCAGTATAAGAAATCCCTTTAAATAACCCTGCTTTTGCTAGTGCATACGGTCCAGCACAAATTGCCGCCACTAATTTTTCTTGTTCATGAAATTGACGAATGATTGAAAAAAGAGGTTTTGCATCTTCCAACTGTCCTTCTTCTCCACCTGGAATAAGTATCCCCTCATACTCATCTACACGTGCTTCACTTACTTCTATATGCGGCTGCACTTGCAATCCAGTTTCACTTATAACCAATTCTTTAGTTAAGCCCGCTGTAATGATTTCATATTTATTTTTCAGCAATGCCGTTGCTACTGTTATTTCAAACTCTGCAAATGTTGGGTATACAAATAAAAGTATTTTTTTCATAGCTCTCTCTCCTTTAACCAGTCCATAAAATATACCTCTAAATCGTCCACTGTTAATCTATTCGTGTCCACATAAGTTACAGGAAATTGTTTATACCAGTCTTTTTCAGTTTCTACTAATTTAAATTGCTCCGCAAACGTACTTCTGTTTCTTGTTCTATCATTATTTTTTCTATCATATACATTCTTTTTCGTAACATCTAAGTAAAAAATCACATCCGAACGGCATGCTCTTAATTTATATAATTCATCTTTCAATTCAGTTTCTATATCCCACTCTTCTCCTATAATCGTTGGATAAAAGAGTGTAAAAAACTCAATGTCTTCTGGTCCGCGATCAAAAATTACGACTGAATCTTTCACATTTTGAAACTCCTTTATTTTTGCTTCCATAAACATTTTTTGATTCATAATAAACCCTACTTTTGAATTCATATCTAAATTCAATTTTTTTCGCTTCTCTACAATTGGATATGGATTTTCATATATAACTCGAAACCCTCTCTTTTCTAACCTTTTTGCTAATGTTGTTTTTCCGCTAGCCATCGGCCCTTGCAGTGAAATTACGTATGCCACACCTCTCATTCCCTTACACTTTAGCACACCTATAATATACAGAATCTTGAAAACTCTCAACATTATATATATCATCTTGTTTCTTATTCATATCTAACTTATAATGAAAAATAGAGATTATGACGGACGCATCAATAATGTAAGCTTGGAAATCCAAGCTTACATTATTTTTTGCTTTCTCTTTTCTAATAAAAAGAGTATACCAGATTAGAACGTATGTTCTTAATAATTACATACAGTAAGGAGATAGAACAATGGTATACGACACAAAAGCAATTTCTTGGAATGAATCTTTAAAACAACTTCAACGCCGCTATACACACAAACAAGTTGACCGAAAAGAATTTGAGGATATTGAACTGATGGAATTCTTCCGCGATAACGACTACATTTCTTTACCTACACATATAAGCGGCCTATCAAAAACACGTTTTACTTCTTACTCTATTTTCACAACTGAAGATAAAGATCGTAAAGTTGGCACACTTATTATTGAGTATGTTGAAGACGATAATAATAATTTATGTGTTGAACAACTATACTTCGTTTAAACTATAACGCTTGGTCAAAATGACCAAGCGTTCTTGCTTTCTATGAATCTCACTGTATATAATATGAATAAAAGAAAACCGCTATCATTAAGGGGGGATATGCTTGCTCGAAGGATGGTTCAGTTGGTTCATTGTATTATGGACGGTTATTTTGTTAGGGCTTATGTCTATCGGTGGATACTTTATGTTCAGAAAATTCCTGAAACGATTACCAAAAGAAGACGGCATGTCCATTTTGGATTGGGAAGAACACTACATAAATAAAACGAGACATTTATGGGCTGATGAACAAAAACAATTGTTAGAAGAGCTTGTAAGTCCTGTTCCAGAACTATTTCGTGATGTTGCAAAATCAAAGATTGCTGGAAAAATCGGGGAACTTGCATTACAAGAAAATGCCTCTCAAATTACACAAGACTTAATTATTAAGGGATATATCATTGCCACACCAAAGCGTGATCATAAATTTTTAATAAAAAAACTACAAGAAAAAAAGATTGATTATTCTAACTATCAATCTTTACTAACAAAATACCCCTCATGAAAAAAAGATTGCTAACTTATAGCAATCTTTTTTAACTTACAGTTACAGATTTTACGGCTGTTAATCTAGCTTCTGCTAAATCTATTTGCAAACCGACCGCACTCGTATAAATCGTATCGCCTGTACCTGTAATGTTGACTTGTGTAGATGTCGTATTTGGTGCAATTGATCCTGTTGCATTTACATTTGTAATATCAAATTCAGCTCTCGCATTTGCATTTGTAGTTGTCCCCGAAAAATTCCGATCTGCAAAACTACCAATTGTATTTAAATTCCCGTTAATATCATTCACTTGCCCTCTAAAAAAGTTCCCCGATGGATTATTCGGTCCCGTTAATGTCACAGAGTTCAATTGAAAGTTATCACCTGTAAAATTTGGATCACCATTCACCGCCATTACAAAAGCTCTTGCTGTCACCGTCCCTGTAGCCGGTGTGAAAAATCCAGAAAGTATTTGTGGTATACCTGATAATAAAAAACCTGGGAATAAACTCACATTTCTCATCGGGTATGAGGAATCACGATATACAACAATCAACGACCATCCTGCACCATAACCAACTGGCTGACGCGTAGGTAATCTTGTTACGCTATATCTACCTGCTGCTCGATTAGGTAACCCTTGTAGTAAAGATGTAACGTCTGCCGCTCTGTTATATACATTGGCTATAAAAGGTAAATTCGTCCCTTCTGATGACCATGCCGAATTAATTGTCACTTGTGTACTCGTTCCATCAGGCGTAACTAGATTTGGAGGATTCGCATCAACAACAGCAGTTGTAACAGCCGTATCCAATCCACCTGACCAAACAAGTAATGCAAAATCCACAACCGCCGTAGCTGGAACAATAGTAGTTGACGGATTTAATTCAGCCCATGATCCATCTAATGTCCAATCATTTGTCGTACCTCCAAATGTATTTGGATCAGTTGATGAGGGTACTCCTCCAAAAGTTAAGTCAGTATTTAATGTAATAAGTGCATTGTAAGCAAAATTTGTATTTGCAGTACCACGCATTCCTATCGTATTGCCTGTGTGCATCATAAATAAGTTATCATTTTTACCGTAAGCTTGAACAAAAGCCAATAGAACTCACTCCTATTAGGATAAAAATTTTTATTAACTTTTCCTATTATTTCAACTTACAGTTACTGATTTTGTAGCTGTTAAACGTGCCTCTGCTAAATCTATTTGCAAACCAACAGCACCAGCGTAAATATAATCGAATGTATTTGGGATATTAACCGTAGTAGAAGTGGATGCAGCTGTTAATACGCCATTTGCAGGTACATTTGTCACATCAAATTCCGCACGACGGTTAGTCGCAGAAGTACCAATTGGCATATTTCTATCCCCAAAACTTCCAACTGTATCTAAATTTCCTAAATAATTATTTACCTGTGAAGCAAAAAAGTTGTTTATTAAATTATTAGGTCCTGAAAGTCCAGTACCATTTAAGTTAAATCTATCACCTGTCGCATCTGTATCACCATTAATTGCCATTGTAAATACACGAGCAGTAACCGGCGATACAGCTGGAGTGATGAAATTTGAAATCGTCGCTGTCTCACCCAATGTAGAAATAAGTAAACCAGTATATAAACTAACATTCCTGACAGGATATAAATTATCACGATACACAACAACTAATGCCCATCCTACCCCTGTCCCTTGCGCTGGTGGATTTGCCGTTGGTATTCTCTCTACAAAATAATCTCCTGTTGCTCGGTTCGAAAGTCCCTGTAAAATACTTGTTACATTTGCAGCACGTGTATAAATGGTACCTTGAAATGTGCCGCTCGATCTAGTCTCTCCCCATGTTGGAACACTCGTAATTGTATGGATAACTCCATCTGGCGTTTGAAGAGTAGGCATATTATTATTTACCACTGTCTCTGTCACAGTTGCACTCAATGTTCCTTGCCATACTAGCATTGCAAAGTCTACAGTTGCTGTTGCTGGTACATCTGTTAATGAAGGATTAAGCCTTGCCCAAGAACCATTTAATGTCCAATCATTTGTCGTTCCTGCAAAAGTTAATGGATCTGCCGAAGAAGGAACTCCTGCAAAACTTAAACTTGTATCTCTTGTTATTAATGCATTGTACTGATAAGCCGTCGCTGTTGTAATACCACGCATACCAACTGTATTCCCTGTGTGTGCCATAAATAAAGAGTCCGTTTTCGTATATGTTTGTACAAAAGCCAATAATTCCACTTCCCTTCCATATAAAATAAATATTTATTCGCTATTTCATTTAATGCGAACAAGGAAAAAAAGTTACATTTGTATACGTAACGCAAAGAATAATTTAGGCAAAAAAAAGCCTTTGCCTATTCCTATCCATATAAATTTGAATAGGATGCAATGACGAATTTATTTTATACTAATATTTTCACATAGTATTGTTTCTGGATGATTAAAATAATACTGTTTGTAAATATTCTATTCCTTGACCGGATTGAAATTTATACAGAAAGGACGAATCGAATGGCAATAGCAACAATAGGAAGTCGTTTAACCTATACAATCGTTGTCCAAAATACCGGAACACTTCCTGCCCAAAACGTTACATTTACAGACCCTATACCTGCTGGCACCACTTTTGTTCCAAACAGTGTAACTGTTAATGGTACTCCAACAGCCGGCGATCCTTCAACTGGAATTCCTATTAATAATATTCCTGCTGGTGGTTCTGTTACAATTACTTTTCAAGTAGATGTAACAAGTATTCCTACCCCACCTGTCGCCAGTAACGTAGCATCATTTGGATACGAATTTCAACCTGCACCTAACGCACCCACTATCACACGTACAACAACAAGCAATATAGTTGATACAGATATTTTCACAGCTAATGTCGTATTAACAAAAGCAGTAGATAAAACAATTGCTACGATCGGTGATACGATTACGTATACAATTACTGCTACAAATGAGGCTCCATTAGCCGCTAATAATGTTATCATTACAGACACACCTCCTGCCGGCACATCGTTCGTACCGGGTAGCGTTACAGTGAATGGTACTCCTACTACGGATAATCCTGCTACTGGAATAAATGTAGGAACGATTGCTGCAAACGGGAATGCTACAATTACGTTTCAAGTTCGAGTTAATACTCTCCCTACACCAAACCCTATTCCAAATAGTGCAACTTCAAGCTTTCAATATAATCCACCAAACCAACCACCAATTAACAGAAACTCTACAAGTAATATAGTCGAAACACAAATTAATGCTCCTATCATTAATCCGGCTAAAAGTGCAAACCAACAAATTGTGAATATCGGTGACATCATTACGTATACGATTACTGTCCCAAATAACGGTAATATTTCAGCAACAAATGTTTCTATCACCGATCCTATCCCTACTGGCACCACTTTTATTCCAAACAGTGTTACAGTTAATGGAGCGACACAATCTGGTGTAACACCAACAAATATTCCGCTAGGTACGATTCCTGCTGGTCAAACTACAACTGTCACATTTCAAGTTCAAGTCACTTCTCTTCCGGCTAACGGAACGATTACTAACGAAGCAAATATAACATTTACATCGCAACCAAACCCGTCTGAACCCCCAACGACAACTACGACAACACCACCTCCAACAACTACTTCTGTACAAACTGCAATTGTAAATCCAACAAAAACTGCTAGTCCACAAATTGCTGATATTGGTGATATTATTACGTATACAATTACTGTACCGAATACAGGAAACATCGCTGCGACGAACGTTATTGTAACTGATCCAATTCCAAATGGCACTACATTTATTCCGAATAGCGTCACAATTAACGGCACTTCACAACCAGGTGTAAATCCTGCTGGCGGTATACAAATCGGAACAATCGCTGCTGGTGCAAATGCTATAGTTACATTCCAAGTTCAAGTTACCTCTCTCCCAGAGAATGGCTTAATCCGAAATATCGGAACCACAACATTTACGTATCAACCCGATCCAACAAAACCACCTATTACAACAACAACCCCTACACCACCTACTACTACTCCTGTTAATACCGCTATTACAAATCCTGTTAAAACGGTGGATAAAACTGCTGTTGATATCGGTGATATTATTACGTATACGATTACATTTACTAATGATGGTACAATCCCTGCTACGAATGTAGTTTTTAATGATACAATTCCTGCTGGGACAACATTCATTCCAAATAGCGTAGTCTTAAATAATGCTCCCGTTCCAAATTCAAATCCAGCACTAGGAATTCCAGTTGGAACAATTAATCCTGGTGAAACGAAAACACTCTCGTTCCAAGTTCTTGTTACACAAGTACCTGCTGGCGGTGTTATTACAAACGAAGCTTCAACGACATATACGTATCAGCCAGATCCAACAAGGCCTCCTGTTACAACAACTGAACCGACAGCACCTACTACAGTCACTGTTAATACCGCTACGGTTAATCCTACAAAATCTGCTAATCGTACTTTTGTTGACATTGGTGATATTATTACGTATACAATTAGTTTACAAAATAACGGCACTGTTTCCTCAACGAATATTGTACTAACCGATCCTATTCCAAACGGTACAACATTTATTCCAAATAGCGTCACGATTGATGGTGTCTCACAACCTAACAGTAATCCTGAAAACGGTATATCAATCGGCACTTTAATTCCAAATCAGGCAAAAACAATTACATTCCAAGTTCAAGTTACAAGTGTGCCACCAAATGGCCTTATAGAAAATCAGGGTATTGTATCATTTAATCATATTGTTAATCCAAATGAACCTCCTGTTACAAAAACGACCCCAACTCCTAAAACAGAAACTCAAGTTGGCACTGTTGTTACTACGCCTACAAAATCTGCAGACAAACAAGTTGCTGATATAGGAGATACAATTACCTATACGGTAACTTTTACAAATAATGGGACAGTTCCAGCTACAAATGTAGTCGTTACAGACCCTACACCTAACGGGACTATTTTCGTTCCAAATAGCGTTACGATTGATGGCGTTTCAAATCCTGGCTCCGATCCAGAACTCGGAATACAACTTGGCACTATTTCTGTCGGGGAAACAAAAACAATCACCTACCAAGTTGTCGTTACAAATTTACCACCTGACGGGATAATTAGAAACCAAGCATCCTTCACTTATCAATATCAACCGAATCCGAGTGAGCCTCCCGTTACAACAACAACTACTACGACTCCAAGTGTGAACATCCCAATTAACAATCCAAATCCGACGACTACAAAATCTGCCAATCGACAAATTGCCGATATAGGAGATACGATTACTTTTACTGTAACATTCCAAAATAGAGGAACTGTACCCGCTACAAACGTTATCGTAAAAGATACACTTCCATCTGGTGTTTCATTCGTTCCAGGTAGCGTTGTTGTGAATGGAACATCAGAACTTGGAGAAAATTCCGAAATTGGTATACCAGTTGGCACTGTAAATCCTGGTCAAAGTATTACAATTACGTTCCAAGGTGTAGTAAATAGCATCCCACCCGGGGGAATCATTAGAAATCAAGCAAATATAACATTCACATATGAGCCAAATCCGAATGAACCTCCTGTTACGACAACTATTACAACTTCTGAAACAGAAACGGCAGTTAATACTGCAACACTAAATCCACAAAAAACAGCAGATCTTTCCTTTGTTGCATTAAATGATATCATTACCTATACGCTCTCATTTCAAAACACCGGTACTGTCCCTGCTACGAATATAACAGTAGTGGATTCTATCCCTACTGGTACTATATTAGTTCCAGACAGTGTTACGATTAATGGTATTCCTCAACCAGGATCGAATCCAGCATCTGGAATTTCACTTGGAACTTTAGCACCATCCGAACGAGCGACCATTACTTTCCAAGTACGAGTAGTAAACATCCCTGCTAGTGGAGAAATACGCAATCAAGGAAGTGCAACATTTAATTATCAACCAGATCCAAACTTACCTCCAGTCACAAAAACAGAAACGACTCCCGAAACAACGACTCCTATTCAAACTGTAGTCATAAGCCCTACTAAAACCGCAAATCTTACGTTTGCAGAAATTGGTGATATCGTAACTTATACTGTCACTTTTACAAACCAAGGAACTATACCTGCTACAGGTGTAACAGTTACAGACTCTTTGCCACCTGGTACAACTTTTATTACTGATAGTGTTACAGTAAATACTATCCCTCAACCTGGTGTAAGCCCCCTTACAGGCATTTCTGTCGGTACTGTTAACCCTGGGGAAACCGTCACAGTTACGTTCCAAGTACAAATAAATGCTATTCCACCTAACGGGAAAATAGAAAATACGGCAGTTGTAACCTATATTTCTCAACCTAATCCTAGTGAACCACCTATTACAACGACGGAAACAACTCCTACTGTTACTTTACCGGTTCATACCGCTAACCCGAATCCGCAAAAAACAGTAGACCGTGAGTTTGCAAGTATTGGTGATACACTCACTTATACAATCACCCTTCAAAATTCTGGTAATATACCTGCAACTGATGTCATTATTACAGATTCTATCCCTACTGGAACTACATTTATTCCTGGAAGCATTACGATTAACAGTATTTCACAACCTGACTTGACCCCTGAAACAGGAATTCCAGTTGGCACACTAAACCCTAGACAAATAGTAGCTGTTACTTTAGAAGTACAAGTAACTGCTCTACCACCAAATGGTATTATCTCAAATGAAGCAAATGTCACTTACACATCTCAACCAGACCCTACTCTTCCGCCTATTACAACAACCACACCTACTCCAATTGCAGAAACAATTGTACAAAATGCAGAGTTAGAGTCAACTAAAACAGTAGATTTATCAGTTGCTAACATTGGAGATGCACTCACGTATACAATCACTCTTGAAAACATCGGAAATATTCCTATGACAAATGTATCTGTCATTGATCCACCACCAGTAGGTACACAATTTATTGTGGATTCCGTTACAGTAAATGGTATTTCACAACCAGGTATTGATCCAAGTATTGGAATATCTATCGGTACAATACAACCGAATCAAATAGTAACCATCACATTCCAAGTAACGATTACAAATATACCGCCTAACGGGGTTGTTACAAATGTTGGTTCAGTCAACTTTACATCTCAGCCTAATCCAAATGAACCTCCTATTACAGAAACAGAGACAACACCACCAGTTAATACTGAAATCATTAATAGTATTATTAATCCATCGAAAACAGCTGATCGAAACAACGTTGATATAGGTGATATTATTACGTACACCGTTACCTTCCAAAACTTACAAACTGTACAACTGACAGACATCGTTTTTACAGACCCCATCCCAACAGGAACTACTTTCATTCCAAATAGCGTTACAATTAATGGTGTACCAACTAGTAATCTTGACCCAGCTCTTGGCATCCCTCTGGGCACATTAAACCCTAGTCAATCAGTTGTTTTAACATTCCAAGTTCGCGTTGTTTCCATACCACCTAACGGAATTATTGTAAATGAAGCTACTATCACCTACACATTCCAACCTAATCCTGGAGAACCACCAGTAACAGTAACTACTCCAACGCCTCCTACTACTACAAATGTCAACACAGCAACAACGAATCCTACAAAATCCGCTGATAAAGTATTTGCTTTATTAGGTGACACAATCACTTATACCATCTCCTTACAAAATACAGGAACTGTCCCTGCCACGAATGTACTTGTAACCGATCCTATTCCAGCTGGTACTACTTTCATTCCAAATAGTGTAATGATTAATGACGTGCCACAACCAGGTACCGTCCCTAGTTCTGGAATTCTTATCGGTACATTAGAACCTAACACCTCGGCCGTCGTAACTTTCCAAGTACAAATAACATCGATACCGCCGACAGGTTTTATTGAAAATCAAGGGACAGTTTCATTCCAATACCAGCCAGATCCTACTAGACCACCTATATCTATTACTACGCCTACACCTACTACAAAGACCCAAGTAAGTGAAGTGACTACTAACCCTAACAAACAAGCATCCCCTCAAGTTATTAATCTTGGTGATACTGTCACTTATACAGTTACGTTCCAAAATGTCGGAAATATAAATGCGACAGATGTGATTATTACAGACCCTACTCCAAGTGGTACTACTTTTATTCCCAACAGCGTTACGATAAATGGTATTTCTTCACCTGGAGCAAATCCAAATAGTGGTGTAAATATCGGTACTGTAACTCCAGGACAAATTGTTACATTAACTTATCAGGTTACTGTAACTACACTCCCGCCAGACGGTATTATTAAAAACACTGCAACTGTCACTTACACATTCCAGCCAAACCCTAGCGAACCCCCTATTACCATTACAGATCCTACTCCAACTGTTGAAGTATCCGTTATTACACCTACACCTAACCCAAATAAACTAGCAGACAAACAAATTGTAGATATAAATGAAATCATAACGTATACCGTAACCTTCCAAAATCGTGGATCAGTCCCTGCAACTTCCGTTATAATTACCGATCCATTAGTAAATGGGCTAACATTTGTTCCAGGTACCGTTATAATAAATGGTATTCTGGATCTTGGAGCAAATCCTGTAGCGGGTATACCTGTAGGTACAGTCAATCCGAACGATACAATTACGGTTCAATTCCAAGCAAGAGTAACAAGTGTACCACCTGGTGGTATCATTCGAAATCAAGCAACTGTTACTTTCACATATGAACCAGTTCCTGGTGAACCTCCTATTACCATTACAGACCCTACTCCAATTAACACAACGAATGTAAATACAGCTATATTAAATCCACAAAAAAGAGCTACGCCGGAAACAGTTACACTAGGTGATATTATTACGTATACGATTTCACTCCAAAATACAGGTACCATTCCTGCTAATAATATTGTTGTAACTGATACAATTCCTGTCGGTACTTCGTTCATTGAAGATAGTGTTACTATTAACAATGTGCCGCAACCAACCGCAAATCCATCCACAGGCATTCCTATTTCAACACTTGCTCCTTCTGAATCCGCAACGATTTCTTTCCGTGTCCTAGTTACTTCAATTCCACCAAGCGGAGAAATTCAAAACCAAGGTAACGTTTCCTTCCAGTATCAACCTGATCCTACTAAGCCACCTGTATCCGTTACTACACCTACTCCTACTACAATTACCCCTGTAAACGTTGGGACTATCAATCCGATAAAAACCGCTGATAAATCCATCGTTTCAGTAGGTGATACGATTACATTTACTATCACATTCCAAAATGAAGGTACGATTCCTGTCACTGACATTTCTGTTACAGACTCACTTCCTGTCGGCACATCATTCATTCCAAATAGTGTCACAATTAATAACATTCCCGTTCCAAACGCAAATCCATCCACAGGCATTTTAGTCGGAACTCTTAATCCAACAGAATCCGTAACTATTTCATTCCAAGCACAGGTTGTTACACTTCCAGCTAATAGAATAATTACAAATATCGCGTCCATTACGTATACTTCTCAACCTGATCCTACTAGACCACCTATCACAACAACGACAACAACACCACCAATTACGATAGAAGTAAACCCTAATGAACCAAACACATTTATTAAGACCGCAAATGTAAATCGTGTAGAACTCGGTGACTTCATCACATATACACTTACCTTTACTAACAATGGCGCTACTCCTGCAAATAATGTACTCATTACTGATTCACTGCCTCCCGAAGTTACTTTCTATCCGAATTCAGTAACAGTAAACGGAGTAATACGTCCTGGAACTAACCCAACTATCGGTATTATTATTGGAACTGTTAATCCAGGGGAATCCGTTGTTGTTCGGTTTATCGTTCAAGTAACAGCAGAGCCACGAGACGGTCTCATTCGCAATACCGCTCGCATTCGCTATACACTACGACCTGACCCTACTAAACCACCAATTTCCGTTGACGAAACTTCAGACCCAAACATCATTACGTTTATCGGTCCATTCGTATCACCAAATTTAAATTGTTTTTTTGATGGCACACGGTTTATACGCCGAGGCTGGGACAGTGAGTGTTAGCACTATAAATAAAAAGACAGCGTCAAAAACGCTGTCTTTTTATTTGGTACATATACAGTTTTTAAGTTAGCTTCATATCTTTTTCATTATAAAAACCATCTTCTTTTTCCATTTCCTTCTGTAATTTCGTAAAGGAACGATACATTGCAATTCTCCATGACACAATCATCGCAAACGCAAGTAAGAAGAACATGCCACTAAGTTGTCCTAAATCAAGAGATTGACTTAAGTAGGTTTTAAATACAATCCGCACTACAAGTAATCCAATTAATATGAAAACAAAGGCTTTTGAACGCTTCAAATAAATCTCTTGTCCTCTAATTTCAAATTTAGATGTTTTAATAAGAAAAATAGAGAAAATCAAACCGACACCAATTGCTTCTAACATTTCTGCTGGAGTTAATCGAAATTCAGGAAAAACATACATCAATGCACCCGTACTCATAAAAAATGGTGGAAGTATAATTTTTTTCAATGTTGCAGGTTTCTTAGCTGCTTTTAAACGAATAAACATCGCACCGACAGCCATACAAACAGCAACGATACTTGATAAAAGAACTATGTTCATATTTTCTCATCCTTTTTTGTGGCTATATGCAAAATATACTTTCATTATATGCTTTTCCGTTAGTATTTCCAACATTTTCGCAGAATAATACTAAAAACCAGTAAAACCACCAAATAAACTTGAGAAATATACGATAATTTTCGTCATCCAGTTAAAGTATAGGAAGACACCCATAACAATCATAATATATCCTCCGACTTTCATGAAGGCCATACTATTTCTTTTAATCCAAGACATTTTCGTAATAAAGAATGACAGTACGAAAAACGGGATTGCAAATCCAAGTATGTAAGCAATCATATATATCATTGCTGATTCTGGATTTGTTGCTGCTAATCCAATTACAGACACTAGAATTGGTCCGGTACATGGCGTCCATCCTGCTGCAAAAGCTAATCCTATTAGTACTGATCCAAAATAGCCACTTGGACGATTTTTAAATGTAAATTTACGGTCTTGCATTAAAAATTTCGGCTTAAACACCCCGACAATAATTAAGCCGAACACGATGATAAATATACCACCTAACTGTCTGATTAAATCTTTATAGTCAGTAAAGATTCCTCCAATAAAACTTGTACCAAATCCAATTGCAATAAATATAATTGAAAATCCAAGTAAGAAAAACGCTGTATGTATCATACTTCTTTTGCGAAGCATTGCATTTTCTTCTTTCAATTCAGAAACCGACATACCTGTTATGTACGATAAAAATGCCGGGTAAAGCGGTAAGCAACATGGGGAAATAAATGATAAGAACCCGGCGCCAAACGCTAAAAAAATACTAATATCTTGCATCATTCCACTCCTCTCCCTAAATATTGTAACAAAAACACATAAAAATACTATGAACAATTCGTGAAATCACTTTTACAACGTGGCAATAAGAAAAAAACGCACTTCCTCACAGTTTCTAATAAAACGTTTTCATTTCCTTCTATTATATAGAAAAAAACCAAATGGATTATAAAACTCCTTTAATTGTTATTACCATAACAAAGGTAACATAGTTTCTCAAATAATTAGCACGTTACTAGTACGTCTATATACATATTGGTTTAAAAAATATTTTTTTCAAATGCTATCTCTATACAATGCAAAGTTTATTTTATAATACTTCTACTATTAAAAATTTCAAGATTATGCATAAATATCATACTTTTATTATTATTCTATAAAATGTCATACTTTTCTTTCATTTGACCCTTTATTTCTAATTTTGTATACTTCCCTCTAGTTATATATTTTCGATACGGAATAACTTCATATAGATGGGAGGAATTTTTCATGCTTCGTTATTCTCTTTTAGTTTTATTAGGAGCGTGTAGTTATGGAATTTTAGCTATTTTTGTTAAGCTTGCATATGCAGAAGGATTTTCACTTGGAGAGGTAATTGGCAGCCAATATTTGTTCGGTTGGATTATTTTGCTTGCTATTACACTTCTATTTTCTAGACATCGCGTTCCTTTAAAGCAAGCATTACTTTTATTCGTTGCAGGAACATCTGCAAGTTTTACCGGAATTTTTTATTATGCTTCATTAAAAACTGTACCAGCTTCTATTGCAATTATTCTTTTATTCCAATTCGTTTGGGTCGGAATTATCATTGAAGCAGTCGCAACAAAAACATTACCTTCAAGAGAAAAAGTTATTTCTGTTATTTTCTTACTTGTAGGGACATTTTTATCAAGTGGTTTACTTGAACAATCAGTAGGTGCTTTCGATACGACTGGGGTCATTTTAGGTTTATTATCTGCTGTTACATTCGCAACATACATTTTCGTAAGCGGAAAAGTTGCTGTTGAAGTACCTTCATTACCGCGCGGTGTTCTCTTAATGACTGGTGCTTTAACTTTAGTCATGATTGTATTCCCACCAACATTTATTTTTAATGGTGCCATTTCTCAAGGTCTTTGGAAATACGGTTTAGGATTAGGAACATTTAGTATCGTTATTCCATCTATTGCCTTTACAATCGGTATTCCAAAAATCGGTTCTGGCTTAGCGACTATTCTTGGTGCAGCGGAACTACCAGTTACAACAATTATGTCAGTATTCGTTTTAAAAGAGGCTGTACTATCTTCACAATGGTTCGGTGTATCACTTATTTTAATTGGGATTGCAATCCCGCAAATTGCATACGCAATGCGTGGACGTTATCGTAAACATCATACGCATAAAAAAGTCGCAGCATAAAGTGAAACTTTAATTAGTTGAACCAATCGGACTGCCCATTAATACAGGATAAACGAGAGAGGATTTTCATTTGAGAATCCTCTCTTTTATTGTTGTATACTTATGATAAATATTTTGCTGAAGAAAGAAGGCATACTACATGGTATCTATTTCAAATCAACTAAAAGAAAAACTTATTTCCATCCGTCGACATTTACATGAGTATCCAGAACTATCATATGAAGAGTTCGAAACAACAAAAGCAATAAAAAATTGGTTAGAAGAAAAAAACATTACTATCATTGATTCCAATTTAGAAACAGGAATTATCGCTGAAGTGTCTGGTAATAAAAACGGACCAATTGTAGCAGTTCGTGCTGATATTGATGCCCTTCCTATTCAAGAAGAAACACATTTGTCCTATGCATCTAAAGTACGAGGGAAAATGCATGCTTGTGGACACGATTTTCATACAGCTGCTATTTTAGGTACTGCTTTCTTATTAAAAGAAAGAGAATCTTCCCTAAATGGAACGGTTCGCTTCATATTCCAACCAGCTGAAGAAAGTAGTAATGGCGCTTGCAAAGTTATTGATGCTGGACATTTACGTAATGTGCAAGCGATTTTCGGCATGCATAATAAACCTGATTTACCAGTAGGTACAATTGGCATTAAAGATGGTCCACTGATGGCCGGAGTTGATCGATTTGAAATTGAAATTCACGGAGTTGGTACACACGCGGCTGTACCAGATGCTGGAGTAGATCCTATTGTCGCATCCTCTCAAATTGTGATGGCACTGCAAACAATTGTAAGCCGAAATATAAGTTCATCTCAAAATGTAGTTGTTAGTGTTACAAATATTCATGCAGGAAATACGTGGAACGTGATTCCTGAAAAAGCTACGTTAGAAGGAACGATTCGCACATTCCAAGCTGAAACACGTGAAAAGATTCCAGCACTCATGGAGCGTATTATTAAAGGTGTATCTGATGCATTAGGTGTAAAAACGAAATTCCGTTTTTATTCAGGTCCTCCTGCTGTTCACAACGATAAAGCTCTTCCAGACTTATCTACTCAAGTTGCCACAAAGATGAATCTTAATATCATCTCGCCTAGTCCGTCAATGGCTGGAGAAGATTTCTCATTTTACCAACAGGAAATACCAGGTTCATTCGTCTTTATGGGAACGAGTGGTACACATGAATGGCATCATCCTGCTTTTACAATTAATGAAGAGGCACTGCCTATAAGTGTAGAATACTTTGCTTTACTAGCCGAAAGAGCACTTAAACAATTCTCATAAAAAAAGCCGTTCAAAGTGCATCTCAGCACCTTGAACGGCTTTTCTTATTAAGTTAAATCACGTTTTAAAAACACAGTATATGAAATACATAAAAATACGAACAAATAAAGTAACAACATACATGATGCAAACGGGAATGTTACTCCATCAATAAAACTTCCATTCTTTGAAATACTATATAAATCTGTGTTTGCTGGCAATAAATATTTCGCCCAGTTATATCTAGTGGCTGCTAATAGCGCAATATTGCCTGATAAAGCAAGGAATAGTGAAATACCAATTGCACCTCCACTAGATCTCGTTAACACAGAAATCATACATGCAAACGATGCGTACACAACCGTTGGTAACCACGATAAAACATAATATTTACTTGCTTCTACAAAAATGTTTTGTTTTATTATATTTCCATCTTGGAAAATAAACTCACTCCATGCAGGCTGTTGGAATTTATAAATAACAAGTCCACATAAAGCGGAGAAGATCATATTAAATATAAATAATAAAGCTGCAAATATAACGATTGCTAAAAATTTTGCTGTTAAAATTTTAAAGCGACTCGCTGGTCGTATCGTTAAAAATTTATATGTTCCCCAGCTATATTCATTCGCAAAAATTGTACTTGCATACACGAGGATAAATGGGAGAAAAATTGGAAATACGATAAAACCTGTATCTCTCATGAAAGAAAGTGGAGAACTGCTTGCCGGTGCTGTATCCGTATCTAAATGCTTCATCTTAAGCTGGTATTCTTTTACAAGCTCATCCCCTGATTTTTCTGCTAAAATAGCTTCTTTTTTCATGCCAAGCTTTTTCTCAATTTCTACAGTTCGTTCTGTATAATCTACTTTCCATCCTTTTGTTTCCGGTTCAAAATACTTTACCGTAACCCATCCTAATCCGATTATTAATACTGCAATAACTGCAAATGGAATAATCGTTCGCTTCCGCTTAAATATTTTATACAGTTCGTTATATACTAAATTAAACAATATCTTTTCCCCCTGTTAATTCTAAAAATTGCTCTTCTAACGTTTTTCTTTCTTCATATACACGATACACTTGAATATTTTTCTCAAGCAATGTACGAATAACATTTGGGATTTCTTCATCTTTTACATTAATAAGTAATTCATTATCTTTTACTAAAACATCATGCCCTAATATTTCTGCTGCTTTATTCGCATCATCTACACGTATACGGATCGTCTCCATCTCTTCGCTTTGGCTATGCTGAATATTTTGCGTAGCCACATATTGCCCGTGCTGAATAATGATAACTCTGTCACACATTAATTCAACTTCTGAAAGTAAGTGACTTGATACAAGTACAGCTTTTCCTTGTTCATGTGCAATTTTTTTATGTACATTCTCATTTCATGTATTCCACTAGGGTCTAATCCATTTGTCGGTTCATCTAGTATCAGCACATCTGGATCGTGAATAAGCGCCTGAGCGATTCCTAAACGTTGTCTCATGCCGAGTGAATATGCTTTTACTTTACGATCAATTACTTGTCCCATCCCTAACAATTTCACTACTTCATCGATACGTTCTTCGGTCACATTACCATTCATTCGTCCGAAATATGTTAAATTTTCATAGCCGCTTAAAAAAGGATAACATTCAGGTGTCTCAATTACCGCTCCAATTTTCGCAGCGGTTTTTTCGAATTGCTGTTTCACAGATTGACCATCAATCCATACTTCACCTTCGGTCATACGGATCATACCAACCATCATTCTCATTAAAGTCGTTTTTCCAGCACCGTTTGGTCCGAGTAAACCGACAACCTCGCCTTTTTTCACTTCAAAACTAATATTTTGTACAAGTGTCTTTGATCCGATTCGCTTCGTTAACCGATCGACTTTTACAATTGATTGTTCATTTGTCATTCTATACAACCTTTCCTTCCCATTCTTTGTCAGGTCTTTTCACTGTAACATGATTATTTTTATGTGTAAAATAGAAAAAAGCATGATTTCTCATGCCCTTTCTCTAAACCGCAACGAATTTTCATCTTTTAAACTTCGAACAAATCGATAACATTGCATCATCGATATTAAAACGACAGTCATCATAATTATACTAATAATTACAACTGCATATATTGTAATTGGCGCACTATTTATTCCTTGTATCCCTGCGACTTTCATAAAGATAACCGTGAATAATTTCAAAAATAGCATCCCATTAATTAATCCAAAAACAAATGCTGCTCCATAAATGAATAATTGCTCCTGACATAATACACATAGTACCTCTTTTCTTTTCATATTTTCTGCTACATAAGATATAAACTCCTCCCTCCTCACATGCAAAAGGGAGTACATCATTTTATATGTAGTAAAAATACATATGAAAATTAGTACAATAAAAAGTGTGTAAAAATACATTTGAAATACAAATGCATCCCCTACTTTCAAAATAGCTCCTTCATTAAATTGTAACGATATCATAAAAAACAAAATCATAGTACTCATAGCAATCCACATAAATTGCTTCATCCTTTTGGTAGCAAATGTTCTAATATTTTTTCTCGCTAACCGACATAAAGACATAAAATTCTTCCCCTACCTTATTACATACGCATTCTATACTACTAGTGTATAAAAATATGACATTTTAAACATCGCACTACAATCGGAATTTCTTCTAAGTCTTTAGTCCTAGAAAACGAAATGATAAAAATCACATTTAGAATATAATTGTAAAAAGGAGGAGATTGCATGCGTATAAAATTACTATTAATCTTGTCTTTATTATTATTCACAAGTTGTAGCCAACTAAAAAACAATGAAGTTGCCATTGTTGAGCCATACAAATTAACAAAAGAGCAGGCTTCTATTTTACAAATGACTCCTTTTCAAGAAGGAAATAGCATATTTTATAACGTTACGCTAAAAAATGAGAAAGATGAAATAAATGCTACGATTGATTATTATAACAATGGTAAAAAAACAAAAGAAATTGCTAATATAGCTACATCACATTTTTCAAAAAAGAAAGTAAAGCTTTCTTTTTTACCACCACATTTCCAATTCGATAAAGATATACAAGAAAAAAGGCAGTGGTATATGAATATTGATGGTGGTTCAACGCTTGTTCATGAAGAAGCACCACCAAGCGTAAATAGCTCCGCAACTACTACAATCCCATCTATAAAAAATTTAAAATACAATCAAAAAACAACTTTAGCTGCTGTAATCCAAACAAGTAAAGAAACTGTAAGCGTTCCTACCATTGATGAAGAAACAGGTATTGATCTACTCTTAAAAGAAAATGAACACGTTTATCTATTTAGTATCGAGCTAAAAAAAGAACAATAAAGCGGAAATGCAACTTAAGTTGCATTTCCGCTTTATTGTTTAATAAGGTGTACTTTTATGGATTTGAATTAAATCCATTTTCTGCTACTACTATTATTCATCTTCTACTTCTATTCTTTTCTTCTCTCTTGCAATTTTTAAAAACTCTAGCAACTCTGGATTACTATTCATTTTTTTATAAGCCACTGACATTTCTGCAACAAAATTAGAATCATATAACTCTTTATATACAACTTCTGTTTTATATAACTTATTTGCCGACACGGGTATTACTGTAATTCCAATCCCTGCTGCTACAAGCCCCATAACTGTTTGATACTCTGTTGCTTCTTGTACAATACGCGGACTAAATCCAACTTCTCTGCAAAGAGATAAAATTGTATCATACAAAGCTGGCCATACAGGTCTCGTAATAAATACAAACGGCTCATCTCGTAAATCTTCTATATGTATTTCATCTTTCTCTGCAAGTGGATGTGCCTTTGGTAAACATAAGGTGCAAGATAACCTTTGAATTGGCTCTAATTCTAATAATTGCGTTGGAATTGGTGGACGTAAAAAGCCAATATCGATACGGTTATCATGAAGTGCATGAACTTGATCTGGTGTTGACAATTCATGTAATGCAACAGACACTCTCGGAAATTTCTTTCTATATTCCCTAACAATTGATGGTAAAATATCATATATCGCCGCACCTACAAAACCAATTGAAAGTGATCCTACTTCTCCCCTTTGCGCACTTTGTGCAACTTCTACTGCTTTTTCAATTTGTTCAAACGCCTTTTTTACTTCTTTTAAAAACATTTCTCCTGCTTCTGTTAGTTCAACCTTTCTTTTCGTTCTTGAAAATAATGTAACTCCCATTTCTTTTTCTAATTGCTGTATTTGTTGACTAAGTGGTGGTTGTGTCATTTGTAAACGAGCAGCCGCCCGTCCAAAGTGTAACTCTTCTGCCACAACAACAAAATATTGCAAATGCCGTAATTCCATTTTTGGACACCCTTTTCACTTTCGATTAATATGTCTTATATATTAATAACATATAATTTATATATTAGACAAATATTTTGAATGAACGTATAGTAGAAATTGTTAATTCTTTTTTACAATTTTTATGTAACAAAAGAAAGAGGTGGTTACTGTATGAAATGGTGGAAGTTAAGCGGACAAATTTTATTACTATTTTGTTTCGCTTGGACAGGTGAATGGATTGCAAAACAGGCACACCTCCCAGTTCCAGGAAGTATAATCGGTATTTTCTTATTATTAATTTCATTAAAATTTAACCTAGTTAAAAAAGAATGGATACAGGACGGAGCAGATTTTTTATTAAAAGAACTTATTTTATTTTTCATCCCTTCTGCAGTCGCTGTCATACGTTACAGAGATACACTAACACAATATGGAATCGATCTCATTTTAATTATTATGATTAGCACTCTTTGCGTTACCTTAGTTACAGGACTTTTAACAGAATTGCTACTAAAGCGGAAAGGATCAACGCAATGATCGGATTTCTTTGTTTACTATTAACACTATTCACATATTGGCTATCAAAAAAAATGTATCAACGCTGGAATTGGAGTCTACTTTCTCCTCTTCTCGTCTGTCCCATTATTTTAATTGCTTTATTGCTCGGATTAGATACACCTTATGAAACATATGAATCTGGTGGTCATTGGTTAACTGAATTATTAAAACCCGCAACAGTTGCTTTTGCATGGCCAATCTATAAATACTTTGATTTATTAAAGAAACATGGAATGGCTATCTTACTTAATGTCATTGTCGGTTCGTTTTTATCAGTCATTACTTCAGCACTACTAGCAAATTATTTTCAAATTGATTCATCACTAGAACATAGTTTAGCGCCACATATCGTAACAACACCAATCGCAATGGCTATTTCAGAAATGATTGGTGGTATGTCACAATTAACTGCTGTATTTGTCGTTTTAACTGCCTTAACAGGAGCATTGCTCGGTCCTTCTCTCATACGTATTTGCCGTATTAAAACAGCAATCGCAAAAGGTATTATGTTAGAAACGAGCGCAAATGGAACCGGTACATCAAAAGCATTCGAAATCGGTCCTGTGGAAGGAACAATCGCAAGTTTATCCATGCTTTTAACAGCAGGCGCTAGTTTAGTTATCGTTCCGCTTTTCTTGTCTTGGATACATTAAAGAAGCAAGTATTTACATACTTGCTTCTTTATCTATATATCGGCACAGCAATTCATAATCCTCTGGAAAAGCTAAACACAATTGTTCAACTTCATGTATCCCTTTCCAAGCAATTTCATGTATTAACTCATCAGGATCTTGGATTTTCATATTACCGCCTATTTGTTTAACAAAATAATAATGGACATACACTGGAACACCGTATGTAATACCCTCTTTTTCATATATTTTATTTACAACTTCCACATTGTAACCTGTTTCTTCCCAAACTTCCCTGATACAACATTCTTCTAGTGTCTCTCCCTTTTCAAGTCCTCCACTTGGGACAGACCACCTTTTTTCTTCTCCCTCTTTGCCCTGCAGTACCATTAAAACTTCCTTTCTTTCATTTACACATACCGCTGCACTACCTATCCATCTCTCCATAAACATCCCTCCCCTACTAAAATTCGCCCTCTTTTTTATTTTCCCCTTGAAAAAGTGCGCGCGGAATGCAAACGTCGCTTCGGAAAAACTGTATTATTGCAAACAGAAATTAAAGAAGAAATAATTTTCGAACAAAAAGAAAGCTGACCATAAATTGGTCAGCTTTCATATCCGATCATATTTTCACATGAAGATTAGGGGCATCCTCTTTAAGGATCGGGATTTTCCCATTATGTACGTTCCATAATGGTCATCGAACAATATATTTCTATACAATTAACTATTGAATAGAATAGGGCAAAACTTGTTCGCATTTTTAGAAAAGGGATAGGGATATAATTCAAGTAGTACTTCGAATACTCGAACTTTACACTCATAATATTAAAACAAATCCTTTTATATGGGAAATATGAATTACCTACATAATTCATTCGTAAAATATATTAATAGTTTGCTATATTAATTTTATCCTGCTATTTGTAAGCAGTAACCCCCTACTTATTATAATTTCACTTTATTCCATCAATAGCATACATCCAGCTAAAACCGGTGTCATAATCATCGAAAACCTCAAAAGCATTCGCGGTGCATAATTTGTAAACTTCGCGCCAATATATGCCCCTAACATGGTCCCAATTAATACTTGCAATAACAATATATAATCTAAATATCCTTCCGAACTATATCCTAGCCCGCCTCCAATTGCAATCGGTAATATAACAAGCATTGTTGTCCCTACAGATTGCTGAATCGTTAGTCCCAATAGAACCATTAATCCAAGCTGAATAAACGGTGCAGAACCAATCCCAAATGAACCAGCCATCATTCCAGTAACTAATCCAAGGCATATACATTTCAACAAGTAGTTCATGGAAAACTCTTTATGCTTATATAAAGATGACTGTTCTTTGTTTTGGAACATAATTAATTTAATAAACATAAAAATTGCCGATAAAAATAACATCCCAGCTGTAAACCAATGAAGAAGATGTGCTGGTATAAGTGAACCAAATTTAGAACCAATATAAGAGCCAATTGCGCCAAATCCCCCAACAATCCCGCCTATAATAAATGCAACATTGCCTTCACGGTAATGACTGACAACACCTGATAATGTCGTAAATGCCATTGCAGTTGAAGATGTTGCAAGAGCAACATGAATAGGAATATGAAATACTAAAGTGAGTATCGCGATAATAAACCCAGCTCCTCCAGCTCCAACAAATCCTAATAAAATACCCATTACTAACATTGTTATAATAATTGCCACAGACTTTCCCTCCAGTAACACAATTATCCATCATATTTATCCTTACATACAAATAAAAAGCATCCTAGACGGATGCTTTTTATTTCAATAATATGTACTTAATCTTGATTAATCAAAATAACCGCTGGACCAGCTACTACTACTCCAGCTACTTCTATTTTTTCAAATTCCTTTACTGTAATAGATATAACTCCTTCTCTTTCCATCAATTCTTTACTCAGGCCATCAGTCGGGATTGCTTTCACCGTCTTACCTCCTTTTCATTTATACAATATGATAAAGTGAAACTTTCATCATTGGGTTTTTGTCCGTACTTATTGATTATTAACGCTCACCAATCGGGCGAATAATCACCCAATGCATCTATATATATGCATCACCTCCGCTTTCATTCCTTATTCCACTCAAAAACCTTCTCCCCCTTCCGTGACATATTGAAAAATAAAAAAGAAGCTATAACATATAGCTTCCCTCTACGTTTCTTTAATCTTTATGCACCGTATATTCCATGACTTTACCATCTCTATCAAATTGTAAAATAAGCTGTTCGCTATCTATTGGAATAAAGCCACGTTCAGTCCCAAGATAATACAAAGTGATAACTCCTTCTTCCCCACTTCTCGTTTCCGTTGGGGCTCCTAACAATTGTGTAATTTCTTCATTTGATTTCCCTATTAATTTATATTTTTGTAATAGATCATCTACCATATGTACCCGCTTATCTGCATGATTTAACCATCTATTTTGATTAAACTTTGATGTATATTCATTTACACTTAGTTGTACAGTGCACACTATTAATGGTATGAGTGCTACTATTAAAACCCCCAACATTTGCTTCTTTTCTTCATTACGATTTTTAGAAACATATAAAATAACCCTTTGAATCATAACTAATAAAACAAATGGTATGAATACTACAAAAATGCTCCTTACACTTAAGGGTATATGGACCCTATCAATGACGAATATAAATACAATGTACATTACTATATACAAACAAAAATAGACATATAAAATGCCACGTAGCATAGCGTTCAGAAAGATCTCCCCTTTTAACTCACAATATAATTCATCAGGCTAATCATTTCTCGAATCTGTTCTAATTCTTGCTCTGTATATACTACTTTCCCTGTTAAGATTTCATTTCTAAAGAACATTACAATTTGCTCCCGATCTTTTAATCTAGGTGTTTCCTCACTAGAAAGGTCTACTATTGCTTTTCCATTTTTATTATAAAAATATACAACTGGTTTTACCTTTTCTTTTATACTATTAGCCTGCATTTCATTCAAACAATTGTATAAAATTTGAGATAGTTTCTTCGCCTTATATACTGGATTCCCTTCATTTTTCACTTGTATAGTTGACGAATCTTTACCTACTATATATTCAAATGTTTCTTCTTTATCAACTTCTTGTTGATACTTACCCATTTCATCAATCATAAATGAATATATACCAGCATTTTCTTTCGTTAAACCATGAATTAATTTCTCGTTCCATTCTTTCGTCTCCAGTAGATAAATACCAGTTTTGCACAAGATAAGATGATGGATTCGATTATCGTTTATTTCACTATTATTTTTAATAAAAACATTCGGCATGACTTGAAATTCAGCATCTAATATGATGCCTTGCTCTATGAATCCTCGCTTCATATAATGTAATGTTTCGTACGTATTCATTTCAGCACCGTTTTTAGTATATTCTCGTAAATTTGCAATTAATTTTTGAAACATATGTATTTCGTTATTATGTTTATTTTGCATTTCACTACGTTCTTTACTATGCTGCACAGCTAATTGATTTTTCATCATACGCATATTTTCAATTTCTCTATTTGCACTTACTTGTAAATCATTGTATTTTTTCTGTTCCATATTTTTTAAATTATTTTGTTGTTCTTTATGCTCTATCACCGTAGCTGCAATTTCATTTTTATACGTTTCAATCGCTTGTTTCTTTTCAAATTCTACTTGCTGACTCTCTGATTCTAACTGTTTATTTTTATAAAACAGCACAAATACTACAGCTAATAATATTAAAACCGCACCTATTAGCACATAATTCATATTTTTACCCCTTTATTTCATTTTCGATTATTTTTTATAAATATATCTACTATAGTATACTATGGTTTCGATATAGACTTTGTAAAAGTTGTATATTTTTAATAAAAGGCACCTCTGACGGGGCACCTTTTATTTTCACTCTATTGTACACCATACTGAATATAACTCGGATCGTAGTATATCCATTGATTTGTCCCTAAGCAAAGCCATCCATCTTGCTTACTCCATACTCGATACGATTCACCATGATGTAACTGTCTTATAACATTTCCATTTAATGATGGAGCATCACGCAAATTTACATTATCACCAGTAATAGTCGCCATATAATGTTTATACTGAATATAACTCGGATCATTATATACCCACTGATTTGTCCCTAAACAAAGCCATCCATCTTGTTCTCCCCAAACTTCATATGTTTCGCCACGATTCAATTGGCGAATTACACTAGACTGCAAAGATGGTCCACTTCTCAAATTCACATTATCTCCATTAATTATAGCAACCCCGTACACTGGAGTTGCATTATTAGGCGGGGAAACATTACCTCCACCACTTGCTCCATTCCCTTTTAAAGCTTCTAATGAAACTGCAGCTGATACATCACAATTTCCTACGCCTGAAATTTGTCCAGAATCTGTGTACTGCCACGCTGTCCACGCTGTCCATCCACCCGCATCAGCAGGCGGTGTACTCGAGTATTTAGCAATCCAAAGCGGTATATCACTTAATCCGCTAATTCCGAACTCATTAATATACCAAACTCCTGTATATAACATTACATCTTTTCCAGTAGCCTGTTTCACATAATTTATGAAGCTTCTTGCCCAATTCGATATAGCGTTACCAGTTAAATTACTGTTGCTCGGATCTGTTGGTGATTCTAAATCCAGAACTGGCATTAAGTCTGTCTGGTTATTTTGTAATATACTCACAAAATATTTCGCCTCTGAAATTGCATCATTTTGTTCTGGGCGTGCAAAATGGTATGCACCAATTAATACATTCGGATTTCGTGCTGCTTGTACATTCTTAGTAAAAGTAGGATCAATGTAGTTTACACCTTCTGTCGCTTTTGCATACGCTGCTGGAATTCCAGATGCCTTCACTGCATTCCAATCAATATTCCCTTCCCAATGAGACACATCAATAAACGTAACATTTGAACCTGATCTGTTTTGCATATAAAATCTCCTATCAATTTTTTTACTTCGTATACATACAATATGTACAAGTTTCATAAGAGGACACAACATTTATGCTATAGAAACAAAGAGTAAACATATTTTGTATACAAAATAAAAAAGACCTTGTATTACAAGGCCTTTTGCAAACTCACTTTATTTTGTAGCAAGTACATATTATAATACAAACCTTGCTCACTTAGTAATTCTTGATGTGTTCCTCTTTCTACTATCTCTCCATCATGCATCACAAAAATTTGATCTGCATCTTGAATTGTAGATAACCTATGCGCAATGGCTATCGTCGTTCTACCTTTTCGCATTTGTTGCAACGCTGTTTGAATAGCCTCTTCTGTTTCTGTATCGATATTAGCTGTTGCTTCATCTAATACTAATACTTTCGGATTCGTTGCTATCGTTCTAGCAAAAGCAATTAATTGTCGTTGACCGCTTGAAAATGCTGCACCTCTTTCTACTACTTCTGTTTCATACTGTTTTGGTAACTTTTCAATAAACGTATTCGCTTGCACAAATCGAGCAGCTTCTTTTACTTCTTCATCCGTAATTTCTTCATTATACATACGAATATTTTGCTTTACATTTCCAGCAAATAAAAATGCATCTTGCAATACGAGTCCTATTTTCTTTCTAATTTCTCGTTCTTCAAATTTTTCTAAATCTACACCGTCTATTACAATATTTCCTGACTTAATATTATAAAATCGCATTAACAAATTCATAATCGTACTTTTTCCGCTACCAGTATGCCCAACAAAAGCAACCGTTTGCCCTTGTTTCACGTGAAATGATACATTTTTTAAAACGTCACGCTTTCCATCATATGAAAAAGTAACATTTTTAAATTCAATATCCCCATCCACAACTTGAGGATTCTCATTGCCTTTTTGAACCGGTGCTAAATCTTTCTCGTCCATTAAATGAAATACACGTGATGACGAAACAAGTGCCTGTTGGAAAAAGGACAATTTCATCATCATCTCATTTACAGGTTGGAAAAAACGATGTATATAGTTAACAAAAGCATATAAAACTCCTACTTCAACAGGGCTCTTTAAAGCATCAATCCCAAATAAACCTAGTACTAACGCAATAGCTACAATATGCACTAAATCCGTAGCCGGTCGTAAAAGTAATGCGTCTAACTTCAAAGTACGTCGCCCTGCACTATAATGTTTATTATTCACTTCTTCAAACTCTTTTCTCATACGTTTTTCTTGTCTGAACACTTGAACAATATTCATTCCTTGTATGGACTCGTTCAATTTTGCATTTAACACGCTTAATTGATTACGTACTTCTAAATAAAAAGCTGCACTTTTCCGGCGATATAATACCATAATCGCAAACATGATCGGAATTAATACGAGAGAAAATAACGCTAATTTTACATCTAATAAAAACATCGCTATTAAAATACCTACTAAAAAGACTACATTTTTCACAAATGTTGATAATACACTAACATAAAAATCTTTAATCGCTTCCGTATCATTCGTTATACGAGATACGAGCGTACCAATTGGCGTACGATCAAAGAAACTTAATGACAGCTTTTGAACATGTTCATATACTTCGACTCGCATATCTTGAACAATCTTAAAAGCAATGTTCTGAAAGTACAATAAATTTAAATACGTAAATAATACTTTTAATAAATGAGCAACTATGTAAATTACAAATAAAGTAACGAGCGCTGATCGTTCAAAATCCCGCGGTACTAGGTGTTCATCGAGGAATTGTTTAATTAAAAAAGGCCCCATCATTTCCGTTACTGTCGCACCAACTAAAAAGATAAATGCTAAAGATAGCAACCCTTTATATGGCTTCATATAAGAAAGCAATCTACTTAAATCACTTCGCTTCTTCTCTACCATCATACGCCTCCTTTCTCGACTAAAGCTTCTAATTGCTGGCTTTCATACATTTCCTTATACCAGCCGTTTTCCTTCATTAATTCCTCATGTGTACCTCTTTGTACAATTCTACCTTCATCAACAACAAGAATAAGATTGGCATGCTGAATTGCACTTAATCGGTGTGCAGTAATAATCGTCGTTTTCCCTGCTCTTTCCCTCTTTAAGGCACTTAAAATCGTCTCTTCTGTTTTTGCATCTACTGCTGATAAACAATCATCCAAAATTAATATTTCAGCATTTGTTAATAAAGCACGAGCAATAGAGATTCGCTGTTTTTGACCACCAGATAACGAAACACCTCTTTCCCCTACTACTGTTTCATATCCTTCTGAAAATTGGAGGATGTCATTATGAATACAAGCAATCTCTGCAGCTTGGGTAATTTCATTATATGTAGCATCCGCCTTTCCAAAGGCAATATTCTCACCAATACTTGCTGAAAATAAAAAATGATCTTGCGGCACGTATGAAATGGCAGAACGGACACCATGAAGTGTTATATCTCGAATATCTCGCTCCCCAATTTTTAATTCACCATTAAAATGATCATACTCACGGATTAAACATTTTAATAAAGTCGTTTTCCCTGCGCCTGTACGTCCTACAACTCCTAGCGTTTCACCCTTCTTCAAATCAAAGTGAATATCGTTTAAATGTAACAATTCATTTTTCTTATACGAAAATGAATCAACGGCAAACGAAACATTACCGCTCGCTATTGTATGTACAGCATTTTCGCTATTTACTACATCTGATTTTTGTGAAAGAATTTTTTCTACACGGTCATATGAAGCACGCCCACGCTCCATAATATTGAATAACCATCCAAACGCTAACATTGGCCAAACAAGGGTACCTAAATATGTCGTAAATGTAACGAGATCACCTACTGTTAATTCACCTCTTACAACTAATACCGATCCATAACATACTGTGATTAAAAAAGAAAATCCAACGATAAGAGAGATTGTCGGATCAAATAACGAATCAATACGTGCAACTAACACATTTTTATGTACAACATCTTCTGATTTTCTTCGAAACGCCTGCAAATCTTCTTTCTCTTGTCCAAGCGAGCGAATCACTTTCATTCCACTCATACTCTCTTGCACTTTATCATTGATTTCCGAAAACGATTGCTGTGCTTTATGAAACCTTTTATGTAATAAAGTTCCATAATAATTTGTCGAAATAGCTACAATCGGCATTGGAATTAAACTTAATAATGTTAACTTCCAACTAATTGTAAAACCCATCGCTACGAGTACACATCCTCCGACAGCTAATGAGTCAACAAGCGTCAAAACACCTGCTCCAGCAGTTTGCTGGATCGCTTGAATATCATTGGTCGCATGTGCCATTAAATCACCTGTTCGATTTGACTGATAGAAAGATGGACTCATCTTTGTAAAATGTTCATATAAATTTTTTCGTAATTGGCGAGCTAATTTTAATGAAGACCCGAAAATCATAATACGCCATATGTAACGTAATATGTACATCGTAATACCTACAATTACTAATAGTACAACCCATTTTAGTAACTTATCGGTCGTCAATGTTCCATCATTAATTTCATCTACAACGATTCCAATTACTTTTGGTGCTACAAGTTCTAAAAGTGCAACGCCAAACAATAAAATAATTCCAGTTATGTACGCTCGTTTTTCTTGTTTAAAAAACCACGCTAAATTCATAAACACTTTCATTTTTTTCCTCCTCCCTTAAAATGAGCGATGTTTTCAGTTTACCAAAAATACAGAATTTTTAAAAGTTTTAAAAACTATAACTAACAAAAAGAAAGACACTCTTAGCGAGTGTCTTTTAGCGCTTATTTCATTTGTTGCTTGTTCATTGCGCTCATCATTTGATTGATTTTCTTTTGGGAAGGTTTTTGTCCCATTTGCATCATCATCATTTTTAACATTTGTTCGTTAATTGGTGGATTTTTTTGTAAGTAATTCATCATATATTTGCGGGCAATGAAAAATCCTAACGCCACGCCTGCTACTAGTGCTACTACGCCCACTAGAATACCTAACCAAATTGGCATATATTTTCCTCCTTCATGTTGTCTACCTTACAGTGTACTAAAACCTTTTCAATAAGACAAGATACAATTCGACATTTTTTACACATATGTTCGTACTTGTTTTAGAGGATTCAGCCATCCGTACTTTGTATTTTCATAATCCATAGCTAAAAATGTTAATTCACACTTTCTTAACACCTCAAAGAATGTCGTTTCCATAGAGACATTTCCAGAGGTATTCATACGAATATAGTGCGGTTTCACCATTATTTCGCCGTACTCCGCTCCCGTATAAAGTGTATGTGTATGATGTGTTCTATCATATTTACCAAGAACGAGCAAAGCTTGTTCTAATTTATGATGAATTTTCATTACTTGCAATGGCATCGTTATATACATCATTTGCTTATATAACACTTTTTTCTCCGAAAGGGACCCAGATTCTGAAAATCGAGCAAATAAATCAAAAAACAAATATTCACGACCAAAATAAGCTTTCGCAATATCCTCTTGAATTAAATACAATTCATACGTTTTCATTTTTCCACTCCCAATCTGGACAACCTTTTCTCTTCATTATATATAAGAAAATTTGCAATGATTGTCTGACTGCGGAGAGATAAAAAACTTTTTCTGTCGAAAAAACTCATTTACATAGAAAAACCTCTCCATGCCGGAGAGATTTTTCTGAAATCATTAAAGCATTTCTTTTACTTTACGAACAACGTTCTCTACAGTAAATCCATACTCTTCCATAATCTTCTCACCAGGAGCAGAAGCACCGAATGTATCGATACCTAACACATCTCCTTCAAGACCTACGTAACGGTGCCATCCGAATGTAGCACCCATTTCGATTGCGAAACGTTTTGTTACTGCTTTTGGTAATACAGATTCTTTGTACTCTGCAGTTTGAGCTTCGAAGCGATCCATAGATGGCATGCTGACAACAGCTGCGTCAACGCCGTCTACTGCTAATGCTTTTTGAGCTTCAACAGCTAGGCTTACTTCAGATCCAGTTGCAAGTAAGATTACATCAGCCGTTTCTTTCTTGCTTGCAGAAACTACATATGCACCTTTTGCTACTTTTTCATACGTATCATCTTTTGCACCTTCTAATGTTGGAAGGTCTTGACGAGTTAATACTAAAGCAGTTGGTTTGTTTGTAGATTCTAAAGCTAGTCTCCAAGCTGCAACAGATTCGTTACCATCAGCAGGACGGATAACAGAAACGTTTGGCATTGCACGAAGCGCTGCTAATTGCTCGATTGGTTCATGCGTTGGACCATCTTCACCAACAGCGATACTGTCATGTGTGAATACATACGTTACTGGCAATTGCATTAATGCTGCAAGGCGAATTGCTGGGCGTAAGTAATCAGAGAATACGAAGAACGTACCACCGTAAGTTTTTAAACCACCATGTAGTGCAATACCGTTCATTGCTGCACCCATTGCGAACTCACGTACACCGTACCAAATGTTTTTACCGCTGTAATCATCTCTTGTAAAGTCTTTTTCGTTATTCATGTATGTTTTGTTAGAACCAGCAAGGTCAGCAGATCCACCGAAGAATGATGGTACAGACTCTGCAATTGCATTAATTACAGCACCAGAAGAATTACGAGTTGCTGCTTTTGATCCTAATTCATAAGTTGGTAAGTTTTGCTCCCAACCTTCTGGAAGTTGACCGTTCATTGCTGCTTGGAATTTGTTTGCTAATTCTGGGTATGCTTGTGCATATTCACCTAGCATCGTGTTCCACTCAGCTTGCGCAGTTTCACCAACATCTTGTACTGTTTTACGGAAGTTGTCATATACTTCTTCTGCTACGTGGAAGTCTTGCTCAGCAGTCCAAGCATATGCTTCTTTCGTTAATTTTGTTTCTTCTACACCAAGTGGAGAACCATGTGAAGCTGATTTTCCTGATTTGTTTGGAGAACCGAAACCAATTGTCGTTCTTACTTCAATTAGCGTTGGGCGTTTTTCGTCAGCTTTCGCTTCTTCAATTGCTTTCGCGATTGCTTCAATATCGTTTCCATCCTCAACACGGATTACTTGCCATCCGTATGCTTTGTAACGATCTTCTACACTTTCAGAGAATGAACGATTTAAATCGCCATCTAATGAAATATCGTTTGAATCATAAAGCACAACAAGACGACCTAATTGTAAATGAGCAGCTAATGAAGATGCTTCAGCAGAAACGCCCTCCATTAAATCTCCATCACCACAAATAGCGTATGTATAATGATCTACTACATTATACGCATCACGGTTATATTTAGCAGCTAAATGTCTTTCAGCCATTGCCATACCTACAGCAGTTGCAATACCTTGTCCAAGTGGACCAGTCGTTGCATCTACACCAGCTGTATGACCGTACTCAGGATGTCCTGGAGTTTTGCTTCCCCATTGACGGAAGTTCTTTAAGTCATCCATTGTTACATCATAACCAGATAGGTGAAGTAGGCTGTATAATAACATTGAACCATGACCTGCAGATAATACGAAACGATCACGGTTAAACCACGTTGGGTTATTTGGATTGTGTTTCATAAATTGAGTCCATAATGTATAAGCCATTGGTGCTGCACCCATTGGCATTCCTGGGTGACCAGAGTTTGCTTTTTCAATCGCATCGATGGATAATGTGCGAATCGTGTTGATAGAAAGTTGTTCGATTGAATGTGACATGCTATTCTTCCCTTCGCTTATATTAGTAAACGTTTTATACATTTATATGATAGCTTCCCACGCAAGATTATACAACATGTATCGACAAATATGTTGATATTTTTTTGGTTTTTTATAAAAAAATCAATGTTTCCGGGAATGTATGGGCATTCAATATGACATACTTTTTCATTATTTTTATTTTAAAAAGAAAGGGAATTATCTGTATATTTATACAATTTTCTTCTATACTTACGTTTTAAAAAACATAAAAAAGCATCTAACTTCGATGCTTTTCAAATAAGTTAAACAATCCTTTTCCGAATCGAACTTGAAATCCAATCAATTATAATTACCATTAAAATGATACCTAATAAAATAATCCCAACACGAGACCAATTCCGTGAACTCAGCGCAAAAATTAAAAGTGTACCAATCCCTCCTGCTCCAATAACCCCTAAAATCGCAGCGGATCGTACATTAATTTCAAATCTGTATAACGTATACGATAGAAAATCCGGTAACACTTGTGGTAACACTGCATACCAAAGTATTTGAAAACGGTTTGCTCCTGTTGCTAGTAACGCTCCGTCGGTCCATTATCTATGTTTTCAATTCCTTCTGAATATAGTTTCCCTAACATTCCAATAGAATGTAATCCTAAGGCCAATACTCCTGCAAAAGAGCCTGGACCAACAGCTTTTATAAATAAAAGAGCCATAACTAATTCAGGAAACGTACGAACAAAACTAAGTACAAATTTCCCAGATCCTGAAGTTAATTTTCCACTACTCATATTCGTTGCCGCCCAAAAGGCAAACGGAACAGATAAAAATGCAGAAATAAATGTACCTAATATTGCAATTGCCAACGTATCAATTAATCCATGTAATAAATCTTCACCATCTGGCAAAGATACATACGACCAGTCTGGATTCAATATCCCTGTCATAATTGCTTTCGTAATTTCACCTGCTGTGTCCTTTATCCCCTCTAATGGCACTCCTGAAAAGGCCCATGCATATACAACTGTAAGTGCTATTAAAATAATCCAGCGATATATACTCGGTTTCTTCGGTTTTTGCACAATCATCGTCGTTCTATTCATTATAGTTTCTCCCGCAACAATGTACTAATGTAGTCAATTAACAAAACAACAATAAGGGTATAAATAATTATAGAAGCAGTTTGTTTATATTGTAAAAATCCAAGTGTACGATCATAATATAATCCAATACCACCTGCTCCTACTAAACCTAAAACAGCTGCTGCACGTACGTTCACCTCAAATGTATAAAGAACATAGGAGACAAAATGTGCTTTCACTTGCGGAATTACCCCATAAACAATCCATTGCACCTTATTAGCTCCTACCGCTGTCATCGCCTCTAACGGACCTGGATCAATTGATTCAATTGACTCATACAACAATTTCGCCACAAGCCCAATTGAGAAAAACGTAAGAGCTAAAATGCCTGGAAGTGGTCCTATTCCAAAAATAGCTACGAAAATAGCCGCCAATAATAAATCTGGTATCGTTCGTATAAAATTTAAAATCATTCGAGCTAGACTGTATAAAAATGTGTTAGTAAACACATTACTTGCCGCAAACAGTGCAAGTGGAATAGCTAAAATCGCTCCTAAAGTCGTCCCAATAATCGCCATACGTATTGTATCTAACATTGCTGTTGTAATAACTTGAAAATAACTCCAATCTGGCGGCACCATTTCTTTTAACAAATCCATCATATTAGGAAAACCAACTACTAGCTTTGAAAATGATGCGTCGACCTGTATACTACTTCCCCACAACAGTAAAATGACTAGAATAAACGTTAACATATGTTTTAACTTACTCGGCGGCTTCGGTATCGATTTCGAATATATCGTTACGTCACTCATTTAACTGCCACCTCTAACAATTCATTTTTCTGTGCTACATCTCCATAAATTTCAGCAAATTTTTCATCTGTCGCCTCTTCTACTGAACCATCAAAAACAATTTCTCCTGCATGTAATCCAATAATACGTGTCGCATATTGCCTAGCTAAATCAATAGAATGCAAATTCACAATTGTTGTAATTCCAAAATCTTCATTGATTTTTTTCAAATCATTTAATACTTGCTTTGTCGTAAGTGGATCTAACGATGCAACAGGCTCATCTGCCAATATGATTTTTGCTTCTTGTGCCAATGCTCTAGCTATTGATACACGTTGCTGTTGTCCTCCTGATAATTCATCAGCACGTGCATATGCTTTTTCTAAAATATTCACTCTTTTTAACGCTTGAAATGCGAGCTCCACATCTTCTTTCGGAAACAAACCTAACGTTGTACGTAATGTGGAATGATATCCAATACGACCAGCTAATACATTTTTTAATACTGTTGATCGCTTTACAAGATTAAAACTTTGGAAGATCATACCGATATCCCGGCGCATACGCCTTAATTCTTTTCCTTTCGCAGCAGTAATAGACTCACCTTCAATAATGATTTCTCCTTCGGTAATCTCATGAAGACGATTTACGGATCTGAGAAGTGTAGATTTTCCAGCTCCAGACAGCCCTACCATTACAACAAACTCACCTTTTTGAATTTTCAAGTTTATATTATTCAATCCTTTTGTACCATTTGGATACACTTTGGAGACATTTCGAAACTCTATCACACATCTTACCTACCTTCTATGTATTCAAAACGGCAAACTAACTGAAAACATCCCCTTTCAGCTAGCTGCCATTTTCATATGTATTATTGCGTTTTTACTTTCTTCCCATATTCACGAACGATATCAAATTTACTATCATCAGATTTAACATATCCTTCATGTGAATATACTTCTTTAATGATTTTGTGACCTTCCTCATTCTTTCCAATTTCAATGAAAGCATCTTGTAATTTCTTGCTCCACTCTGCATCTAAATCAGATCGTACAGAAATTGTATCGTTCGGAATTTTCTCAGTAAATTTCACTATTTTCGTTTGATCAAATATATTCGGATAATCTTTTTTTACAATATTACGAGCATCTTGGAATACAACAGCCGCATCTACGTCACCATTTAAAAGAGCAATAAGCGACTGATCGTGACCTTTTAATGTAACAGGTTTCACATCTTTTAACGGATCAATTCCCTCTTTTAATAGAACAGCTGCAGGCCATACATACCCTGCTGATGATGTTACATCTTGATAACCAATCTTTTTACCTTTTAAATCTTTTACACTATTTATATTAGAGTCTTTTTTAACAACAAACTCAGATTTATAATAATCTACTAAATCTTTTGTAGGAGCTCCTGTTTCATCATCTACTCCAAAACGTTGTGCTTGTAAAATTACATTTGCAGCCTTCTTTTCATGTGCTAATACGTACGCTGTTGGCGGTAAAAATCCTACATCTACTTGTTTAGATGCCATCGCTTCTACAATTGTATTGTAGTTCGTTGAAATACTAACTTTTACTGGAATATTTAACTTATCACTTAATAGCTTCTCAAGCGGTTTTGCCTTCGCCTCTAACGTATCCGCATTTTGAGAAGGAACAAATTGAACATTTAAAGTCTTCGGTACATACCCTTTTTTCGTATCTTCATTTTTACTTGCACTTGACTCTTTCGTTCCGCAGCCACTTAATAATCCCGCTGCTAGTACAACTGTTGTGCTCATTGCAAAAACTTTTTTCAACATGTTAATGCCTCCATTTTTCATTGTTATAAAATAACCTTTCATAAACATGAAGAAATATATCACATATTTTTACAAATAATTGATTATTTACAGAATCTTTACACATTCTATACACTCACATTAAAATTCTCTTCACATATTTGATATGATGAATTGGAAGATAACAATAGAAAAGGTGAGTCATATTGGAACAAAATCAAACTGTAACTTTAAACATCTTATTAACAAGCGATATACATGGCACTGTTTATCCTATTCACTACCAAGATAACTCCCCAGCAGAACTTGGTTTAGCTAAAATTTCTACTCTTATAAAAAAAGAACGTTCCCAAAATAGAAACGTTCTTTTAATTGATAATGGCGACTTTATTCAAGGCACACCATTTACTTATCATTATGTTACATACGAAAAAAACAAAAAAAACCCAATGTCCTTATTAGCGAATTACTTACAGTATGACGCTGCAATTATCGGCAATCATGAATTTAATTACGGGATGGATATATTAAATAATGCTGTGACTACTGCGAACTTCCCGTACCTATCAGCAAACATTTTAGATAAAAACAGTAAAAAACCTTATTTCGGGAAACCATATGTAATAAAACATATTGAATCAAATATAAAAATTGCTATTTTAGGTGTGACAACGCATTACATTCCCAATTGGGAACAACCCCATCACATTAAAGATTTACTATTTGAAGATGCATTAAAGACTACAAAAGAATGGGTTTCTTACATTCGCAAACATGAGAAACCAGATTTACTAGTCGTAGCGTATCACGGGGGAGTTGAACGAGATTTACAAACCGGGGTACCGACTGAAGTGTTAACAGGAGAAAACCAAGGATATGCAATGTGCCATGAAATTGAAGGTATAGATATTTTATTAACAGGCCACCAACACCGGGAAATTTCTCACACAATGGCTAACGGTGTAACAATTTTACAGACTGGATGCAATGGACACTCAGTTGGAAAAGTAAAAATAACATTCGAAAAAACAAAACATAAATGGGTGAAAAAAGAGAGTTCTTCTGAATTATTATCTGTACAAGGAGTTGAGGCGGACCAAGATGTACTTTCATTGGTAGCCGATTACGAAGAGAAAACACAAAAGTGGCTTGATCAACCTATTGGAATCATTCAAGGGGGCATGCAAATTTCAGATGCTATGCAAACTCGTTTGCATGATCATCCTTTTATCGAATTCATAAATAAAATACAGATGGATATAGCTAATGTATCAATTTCTTGTACAAGTTTGTTCCATAATACATCTCCAGGTTTCCCGGAACATGTAACAATGCGTGACATCGTTTCTAATTATATTTATCCAAACACATTAAAAGTAATTAGAATAACTGGAGCAGATATAAAAAACGCTCTTGAACTCTCTGCTTCTTATTTCACATTAAAAACAGATGGATCCATCACCGTAAGTCCTACCTACATAGAACCAAAGCCACAACATTATAATTATGATATGTGGGAAGGGATTTCATACGTATTAAACATTTCAAAACCAATTGGTGAAAGAGTAGAATCTTTACAGCATGACAGTGCTCCTCTTAATATGAATGAAGAATATGACGTTGTAATGAATAATTATCGTGCAAGTGGCGGGGGAAATTTCTTTATGTTTCAAAACAAACCGGTAGTAAAAGATATACCCACAGATATGTCTGAACTTATCGCTAATTATATATTGGAACATAAAACGATAGAAGCAACAGTTAATAACAACTGGAAAGTTATTAAATGACGATTTTTACAAATAAAAAAGATGGGCTTCGCCCATCTTTTAATTTAATTTTGCATTATCTTGCTTTTTTAAAGCTTTTAATTTCGTCGGTGTAACATCTGTACCTTCTTCGTTAACAACTTTAATACCTTTAAGTTCGTTTAACATATTTTGACGAAATCCTTTTAAATATTGTTCACGTAGCGATTGACGCTCACGTTGCTCTTCTTCAGTTAAACCTTCAGCTTTTGCTTTTTTCGCTAAGAAGTTAATGCGTTCAACGAGTTCGTGATTAATCATCTCGAATCCCCCTTCTAATCAAAACTGATTATTATCATACAATAGTTACTCTTCTTTATCAAGCAATTGCTTCGTATACTCTACATATCTACGATGTACAGTCGCCTTTGAAACATCATGACCAAATCCACGTAATGTTGCTGCAATTTCTTCAAACGTGAGTTCACTTTTTCGTAAACGTACAATTTCCTCAATTGGCACTTCTTTTTTCTCTCTTCCTACACTTAAATGACGATTTTTTAAATTATTTTCTGGACGATAACCTTTTTCTACTGCACGTTGCATACCTCGTTTAATTTTCAAATTATGAATCTTTCTTTGATATTCTTCAACAATACCAATAATATCTAATACCATCGAATCAGAATCCGACAATTGTAATTCACCATTATGTGTATGCGTATATACTTTTATGCCTTCTTTATGTAAACAATGCATTAATGCGATCTTCGCATTTCCTCTACCAAGGCGCGTTTCATCTTGTATAAGTAACACATCGATTTGTTCGTCTCGAATTGTATCCAACACCTCTAATATACCGTCACGTTCAATTGTATATCCACTAGCCTGCTCTTCAATCACCTTAGTAACATTCATTTGATAGCGCTCAGCTAAATGCAATAATTCATCTTTTTGACGTAATAATGATGTTTCTTGCGCTTCTTTCGTTGTACTCACACGTGCATAAATAATTGCATTCATTTTGAACCCCTCTTTCTCCCTATTATTTCCCTATAGTGTAACATAAATCCGCCATTTGTTCGAACTTATGTTTGTAGAATGTTTTTTCACATGTTATACTTATTAATAAGAAAAATGAAAGAAAACGAGGTGTTAGAAAACATGGAAAAGTTAACGAAACGCCAGCAAGACATTCTCGACTTTATTAAGCTAAAAGTACAAGAAAAAGGATATCCACCTTCCGTACGTGAAATTGGTCAAGCAGTCGGCCTCGCTTCTAGTTCTACAGTGCACGGACATTTATCACGATTAGAAGAAAAAGGATACATTCGACGCGATCCAACAAAACCACGTGCCATTGAAATTTTAGGTGAAGACCGAATGGATACGGAAACACAATCTGTTATTCAAGTTCCAATTGTCGGAAAAGTTACTGCTGGTTTACCAATTACAGCGGTTGAAAGCGTAGAGGAACATTTCCCACTTCCAGCTAGTATTGTCGCTGGAGCAGACCAAGTGTTCATGTTACGTATTTCTGGAGATAGTATGATTGAAGCTGGTATTTTCGATGGAGATCTAGTTGTTGTTCGCCAACAACAGTCTGCATATAATGGTGAAATTGTAGTCGCTTTAACAGAAGATAATGAAGCAACTGTTAAACGTTTCTATAAAGAAAAAGACCATTTCCGTTTACAACCAGAAAATTCTTCATTAGAACCTATCATTTTAAAACAAGTGTCAGTTATCGGGAAAGTAATTGGCGTATATCGTGATTTACATTAAAAAATAATAAAAAGAAGATAATTACCTTATTTATATACGGTAATTATCTTCTTTTTTGTATTTTGATAGATTTCCATGCATTCTATTTCTTATTAACGAGTTTTAATCGTCACATCTCCAGCAGCCGTTTTACCACTAATCTTTTTACTACCATTTCCAATTGTTACGTTTTTATTTTCTTCATTAAAAATTGTTACATCTCCGGCAGCACTTTGCCCAGTAATTACCGCATCTTGTGGTTTTTCCGATAAAGTAATATCTATATCTCCCGCAGTTGAACTTGCTTCTAGATTATACTTAGAATCATGATCTTGAATATTTATTTCCCCACTTGTTGTTTTTGCGGTCACTTTCCCTAATACCTTCTTAAAATTCACCTCACCAGCTTTTGTCGATCCCTCCACATTCTTAGCCGTTATTTGTTTCAACTCTACTTCTCCAGCAAGTGTTCTAACACTTACGCTATCACTTTTCACATCACTCATTTCGATTTGTCCAGCAGATGAATTTACTTTTACATCTTGGTAAGAGCGTTCGGGCACAAGGAGAGTCAATTTAGACGTTTGAAACCTAAAATCGTAAAAAGAAAAATCAAATGAAGCACCTTTTTCTCTTTCCCCAATAACTTTTAATGTGTCACCATCTTCTGCGATACGAATCTCTTGTTTACGTACATCTCCTGATTGCTTGATATAAAAAGAAGAGTCAGGAGATTTTTGGACAATAATATCCCCGGCATCTAACTTAACTTCTATATTTTTTAATGTTTCGTTTTTAATTACATTTTCTTTATCGCCTTTTTTAGCAGTTTGTACTGCTTTTTCATATGTTTGGGAAATTCCTATTACTCCAATAATGATACAAGCAATAGCGATTAAAAATAGTTTTTTCATCATTTACTCTCCTTTTATCATTTTGAAGTTCCATATTACATATCGTACACACAATCTCTTAAACCACTTTGTACTATAAAAAGCGATAATACATAACAATAAACCTACTCCAACAAACGTTATACTAACGAAAAGATCCAACCATATAAAAGTACCCATAAATACTTTTCCAATAACGAAAAATGGTGTTACTACACTAGCAATACCACCGATCCAAAAAGAAAATATAAAAGCAATAATTGCGACTAACGGTCCTAACACAATAATAAAATTAAACAAACTAAGTCCAATCGCTGCCATAACAGCTCTTGTCACATTTGAAGTCGATGGATTTTTTTCATTTCATCGAAGCGATACATCGCAAGTAATTCTTTCGCTATTACTTTCGGAGAACCAAGGCCTTGTATTATTTCTGATTCAGTTTTCCCCTCTTCTAGTCCAAACTGAAAGTGCTCTTCATAATCCAATAAAATATCTTGCCTCTCTTCCTCTGGTAACTTTCTAAGATAACTTGATAATTCTTTAAGAAACCCTTCTTTACTCATCCCATTCCACCCCTTCAATAATTTCTTGTACCCCTTTCGCAAAATCACACCATTCTGTTACTAACAAATGAAATTGCGTCTCCCCTTGCTCTGTTAATTGATAATATTTACGAGGTGGCCCTTCCGTAGATTCCTTTAAATACGTTTGAAAATACCCTTCTTTCGTCAAACGACGTAATAAAGGGTATACTGACCCTTCCGATATTAAAAATTTATTAGAAATTTGCTGAACAAGTTCATAACCGTAACTATCTTTACGTTTTACAAGTGCTAATACACAAAGTTCAAGCACACCTTTTTTAAACTGAACGTTCAAGTGCCATCCTCCTTCCCTATCTCAGTACTGTTCAATACACGGTACCTAATTTATCCATAATATACCACTTAGTATTATTTATTGCAAGGTACTAAGCTATATTTATTCCCTAAATTTAGAAAGCGAACTAACAAATCCCTGAATAAGACTGTGTTATAACTAAGCATTCTTCAAGGTTTCATTTCATTTACATTAAATATTAGACTTCATTCACTCTTTCCTCTTGAAGAATCCACTACAACCTTATTCACTATAGCTAATGAGAAAAAGCCCCAATACTTATCGGTATTAGGGCTTTTTCTCATTATTATATATTAATTGAATCTCTATTTGAGAACCTACATACGCGACAAATAATTTAATATCATATTTTATTTCTCATCCCCGTTTCCCAATATTTTTTGCTTAACATCTGATAAATCCTTTGACAACGAACTAAATGCTTTTGCTTGTTCTTCAATGACCTGTTGATTTTTTTCAATAACTTTTTGATATTGTTCTTCGCGCTGTTCATTCTTTTTTTGCGTAGTAAACAGCATCCACACAAATAAAGCTGCGAATGCTCCTTGTTGAATCATTGAATTGAAGATTTGTTCTTCCATCGTTCTCATCTCCTTTTCAAAAATTAAAAAGAATCACACGAGTGACCCTACTCTAATATCCTTATCTCACATTAAAATGTTCTTCTTTTACCCATGTATTTTGTCCAATATCGATATAACCATCTTTTCTTGCAAAAATCCCATATGGATAAGATCCATCTACATTTCCTTTATAATTTCCATTTGGACCATCATATGTGTTAATACCATAACCTGCTGGATATTTTGAATAAGCATGGAACCACTCTACTTCAAAGTGTTCTTCTTTTGCCCATGCTTCCCAACCTAGGCACAACATATTTTCATTCCCACCATACCAAGCAGCATCTATAATTAAATATGGCATTTTTGTATTAATGACATGACCTGTGAACCAGGCATCTTTTCCAGGGCCACTATATAAATTGATACCCGATCCTTCTGGGTATTTAGATGTTGCGATACCTAGCCCTTTTGGTTGTAGTGGTTTATTATTATCTTTATTAAATGTTTTGTTTATCTTCTCAATAAATTGATCCAATCTTCCTTCATCAAGCATTCGATGTGGGCAATGCTTTCCACTCCATGATTTATGTGTACGTATATTATTAATTGTAATATTAAATTGTTTCATTAACTGAGCAATAACAATTACTGCATTATCTTCTGCTTTATAATATCTATCTCCACCGCTTAAAGAGTAACAAATTTCTACCCCGATAGATTTACGATTACCATTCCCGTTACCATCACCGGCATGCCAAGCATTACGATCAAACGGAATACCTTGTACCGCTTCTTTGTCATCTACTGCAACATGAAACGACACTGAATTATTATTTCCAATCATATACGATATCTCATTTTCTGCTGATGCATCATTGTACGTATTATGTACTGTGATGAATTCTGGTGTCATTGTATTGGGACACTTTATACCATATTTACTTGGATCCACTAATTTTTTTCTAATTTCCATTACTGAACATCTCCTTTTTCTTTTATTTTTTATCATTTAAAATTCCACTGAATTATTAAGTACATCTAGAGACTAAATACTCATACGGGCCGTATTTTATATAATAGGCTATGGTCCTCACATTCAAAAAAGAAAAAGAGCAACCTTTTACATCAGTTGCTCTTTCAAAAATTCCACTCTATATTCTGCACAGCATTTTACAGATATTACTCTCACCTCAAGAGGTATGATAACAAGTTTTTTCATCCTACTTAATACATACAGATTTAAAGATGTTATCTTACATTAAAGTGCTCTTCTTTTACCCATGTATTTTGTTCAATATCGATATAACCATCTTTTCTTGCAAAAATCCCATATGGATAAGATCCATCTACATTTCCTTTATAATTTCCATTTGGACCATCATATGTGTTAATACCATAACCTGCTGGATATTTTGAAT
>NZ_JAKUGE010000038.1:0-48973 GCF_022663795.1 Bacillus cereus group sp. BfR-BA-01349 | reverse complement strand
AAAACCCCCCCCCCCCCCCCGCACTCCCCCCCCCCCAATTTTAACCACACCCCAAAACATTGGGGGCCCACTTCACATATATAGGTGGCTTTTGTACGACAAAAAAAGAGCTCTGCTATACAGCAGAGCAAAAGAAATATATATAACCCTATAAAAATAATACAAATTATTGATACTTTCAAAAGACGAAATTTAAATTTCCATCACAATAATAGCTATGTTTAAGTATGAAACATTCTACCTTCACTATAGCTATGAATATTCTTATTTTAGAATTCCATAGTATCCAAATAGCTCTTTGAGAGATACCTCAATACCGAACTTCTTCAAAGAATCTTTTCTTTGTTCAAAGAGAAGTTCTAAAACTTTTTTCTTATCTTTGTCTCTTCCATAATGAATCAACCTATGACAGTTCGGACATATACTAACTATATTTCCAACAACATCTAAACTATTTTCAAAATCATGTTGCATTCTTAACGGTATTAGATGATGGGCCTCCATATAATTTTTTCGGCTGGCTTCCGATACAAATGTTTCATGTGTGTCATCTATTTCACATTTAAATTCTGCCTGTTTAATAGCTTGTTTAGCTTTTTTCGGATCACGAGGCCATACTTCCCTACCAGATTCCATTTTAGTTTTTTTTCGATTTTCCGGTTTCTCTTCTTCTGCAATCTTTACTTTACTAAAATCCGAATCAATATTAGCCTGATACATATCTTCCTCTTGCTCATCCTCAGAAAGAATAAAGCTCTCATTCAACGCTTTAATAATATTATCAATAGATTTATATTTTGCTAATTTAATTTCTAATTTTGTTGAATCAATATTAGTAAATCCTTGTGGTGTATGGTTCAATTTGTAGCCAAAGAAAGCTGCGAATTCGATTGCTTTAATGTTTACAGGTTTTAGATCCTTAATAAAATAGATGTATTCCCAAGTTTCATCATTATCGTTTGTTTTCCAAATTTCCCTAGCTACATCTGGGTTATGAGTCTTAGCAAAAATTGTCCCGAAAAACTTAAATTCCCCTTTAGAATATGCTAAAATCCCGTCACCCTCTTTTAACTTTTCCCATCTATCAACATTTGAAGAACCAGGAGTTGCTCCCCACATACATTCTCATGTAATTCATTATCTTTAAGTTTAGTTACTGTATCGGCATCTAAATCTGCTAAACATTTAGAAATAGGATATGGTTTTTCAATAGTAGCTTCCAAATTTTTTATAGCACTATCATTACTTGCAGTAAAAAGATATAACATATTTAATTCCACCTTTTTAAAATTTCATTATATTTCTTTTTAGAGTCTCGAGATTTCTCTACTGGATATTTTTTATTATTTTTTTCTATTTTGTTTATAATAATCTCTTCTAAATCAATATCCAATTGATCTGCCAACAACATTGAATAAATGAGTACATCTGCCAACTCATCTTTCATGTCTTCTTTTTTTGTTTCTACAGCTTCCTCACTGCTTTTCCACTGAAAATTCTCCAACAACTCACTCGCCTCTAAAGAAAGAGAAATAGCTAAATCTTTAGGATTGTGGAACTGCTTCCAGTTCCTATCGTCCCGAAATTTTAGGACTTTCTCTAAAATAGTTTGATTCATTTTTTGAATCCCCCAGTTACTTTTCATTGGTAAACTCTTCTATTTATCAGGTAAACTATCATAAAAACGTTCAATGGCCGCTACTAAAACTAAATCTTCTAAATGAGCAGTTTTAGGGTTGTTTATTTTTAAAAACATCAAAAATGCCAAATCCCTTATATCACAAAGGATTTGGCATTTTTAAGTATCTAGAACACGCGCTAAATTTAAGGAGAAATTAACAGACATGAGTCCGGTATAATGCCGTGTCCACACCCAAGGATCGGTTACATAAAATAACGTATCTAACCTGGGAAGTTTATTAGCTTTTTCCCTTATAGTAACGCTCTCTTCTACTAAGACCTTTTCTTTCTAGGGCCTACAATTAATTTAATCGCTGTTCTCTCTTCATTATTGATAGAAATCTCTTGAAACGCTGGAACAAAAGCTAAGTCAATACCACTTGGAGCGACGAACCCTCTTGCAATCGCAATTGCTTTAATCGCTTGATTTATAGCTCCAGCCCCAATCGCTTGAATTTCCACATTACCACTTGTTCTTAGTACTCCTGCTATTGCACCTGCGACTGAATTTGGGTTTGATTTTGAAGATACCTTTAATATATTTTCCATGTAAGTTGCTCCTTCTATTATTTAATCTCTCTTTCGTTACAATTTTAAATATTTTAGCGTATCTTTAATTACTATTCACACCAAAAACAAATGATGCTTCATATGTACATTATTCTATATTTTCTGACTTTTTCCTGCTCAGCTACGCAAATAAAAGATAAACTGAATAGCCTAATATACATACAGTTAAATATCATAACTTCACCAAATGATAACATCCATACAGCTAAAGGTAATATTTCTGTTTTATCAGACTAAATAAATATAGTAAAGTAAAATTTTAATGAGTGGGGGTTTAATTCATCCCCCACCTAACTTCTTTGCTTTCGCTGAATTTTGAGGTGGGAGTCTTACTGCTCGGAAAATAGCGGGATAAACGTTTCCTCGTTACTTCACTCTATTTAGAAATTCCATTTATTTTTCTATCAAATTATAAACCTTATCATCTTCAAAAGGTGTTACAGGTAATACCCAAATACTACACTTCATCATTTGACCACTTTATATTCCAAATCTATCTCCTTTTATAGTACAAGCATACACGCCAATTGTGATTCATCTTCATAAACTACTATGTGATTTAAATTTATTAAGAATAGGAGGTAATATATTGGGTTCATACTATCATTCTTCAAACTCGTATAAAAAATGCTCCTGCAAATCTTCTTCCAGTTCAAATAAAAAATGTTCATGTGACCATTCACATACACGAAGCTGTCCTGCATACGGAACTTTTTGGCAAACTGAATTTATAACTGTTCCTTTTGGCGATCCTTTTTCATTTAATTACGTTGGACCTTTAGCAGGAGGCGTTTCCTTACTAAATCCTACTACTATACACTTTAGACAAGCTGGTGATTATAGAGTTTCGTTCATTTCCAGTATTAATACTACTTTAAATCCTGTATTTCCACATATCCCAGTCATAACTATATTTTTAAATAACAATCCACTTGCTGATAGTCAAGGTGATTTCGCTATTCAAATGAATACTTCATCAAATAACGAATGTCTTCAACTCGTTGGCGAAACGATTGTTACAGTGCCTGCTAATTCAACTCTTCAACTTAGAAATAATAGTGGTTTTAATCGTCAAAGTATTGTAACTTGTGACAATGGTATAAATTCAGTGGAATTAACAGTTACAAAACTAAGTTAAAATTATTTCTTCACATTCAGATGCTATTTCAGCATCTTTTTTTATTGAATAACAGTTTTTTTCAACTTCTATTATCTCTCCCCACATAAAAAAGTGCAGAATTCTTTCTAACACAAGATTTCTGCACTTTTTTATTATACTTATTTGTTCTTCCTTATTTCTCTACATAAACCGACTTAACAATCGTACGATTATATGGTTTTCCTTCTTTATTCATCCCTTTTATATCCATCGTAACGTTATATACTCCCGGTTGTTTTATATCTTTCAAAGCACCTGTAAATGTATTCGTATTAACATTTTGTAATTCATTAAATTCAGAGACTAACTTACCTTCTTTATTAACGACTCTTACTGTTATGGAAAGATCCCCTTTCATTTCAGGTGCTACAGGTGATTTTTTCAGTTTATACTCAGGTTTATTTACTTTAACTTTTGTAGGCATTCGAAGAACAAATGGTGCATCATCCTTGTAATCGCTTACAACTAAATATGCATCTTTCGACTGCTTCGCCATCATTTTGATTTTCCATTCGCCTACTTCCAATTTATCAAACTTAAACGTTCTAATTGTCGCCCCATTAAAGAAAGATTCGCCTTCACCAGTAGTTATAGCGCTATCTTTATTTGCATAGATTTTTCCTTTTGGAGATACCATTTGTACTTCTACATCAGAAGAAGCAGTTAGTACAGAAACTATTCCTTCAGCCTTTTTATCAACAGAAATACTTTGCTCTATCCACTGATTTTGTGGTAATTCGCCTCCTAAAATATTTTGATTTGAAGTTGTATTTAATTGTTCTAGATCTTCATTTGAACTAGTGCTGGATGCTACTAAAGCTGGTAATCCCACATTTGTCGTACGTAAATATGGTTCAATTCGTGCAAAAACAGCTGATCCTTTTCTTATATTGTCATGATCAAATCTGGAATCTGTAAATAAATGTGTACCGTACGATAGCTTCGTACTCCATTCATTTACTAGTCCATCATTTGAACCGTACGATGATAAATATAACCCGCCCATAGATAATGCAGAAAATGTTGGTCCCCAGCTAGTTCCAGTAGCCGTATAGTAACGGTTTAATTTAGCTGCTGGGTTGTTATCTATTATTGAACGAAACTTTGCCATTTCACCTATTTGTAACGAATACGTACCATCATCTTTTTGACCTAATATAGAAGCAAGCCACCCTGCCCACCAACTATATGACAAATCTGCTAAATTTGAGCCGTGATGCGGTGTAGCAAGTGTAATAACATTTCCAACAAATCGATTCGCACCATATTCAACTAATGCAGCTTGTGTATCAATACCACCTTTACTATGCGCTACAATATTAACTTTTTTACCGAAATGATTATATATTTCTTCAAGTTTTTGTGCTAACAATTTTCCGTTATCCCACTGACTAGCCGAACCTTTCCCTGCAGCATCATACAATTGTATAAACACTGTTTGATAGCCTGCTTTTAAAGCATAATCATACATATCATTTATATCATGATATACTGTCTTGCCATACCAACTATCAGCATTACCATTTCTTCCTTGTACAAAGAGAATTGGCGGTTTATTCTCATCATAATTAGCAGGTTTTTGGCCTAAAAACCATTCTCCAGGTGTGAATACTTCTGTATCAGGAAACCCCTTTCCAAGCTCTTTTACAACTTCTGCCTGTACATTTGTGCTAATCGTTGGAGCCATGATAAAAAATACAATTAGTAAGGCCACACATCTTCTCATCAGTCGCATATTACTCCCCCTATTTTTTTGAAAGAAGGTGTTCTTTATAATATTTTATATTTTCCCTTCCTTAATAATAGCTAATCTTTTATTTTTAAAAGATGTTAGCCCTATTTTTAGAAGGTTACTAGTTGTATACCCTCTTCCTTAACTCTCGTTATTCTCTTTGTTTCTACCTCTTCCTTTTGATAGAATACGACAAAAAAGTTTCTCAATAATTGTTAACTTCGCTACACCCAGATATTTTTTAAATCATTATTGTTTATATAAAGCATACAAATCTTGAAAAAATTTTAGTAAAAAAACATTTTATTACTAGTTAGTTATTTAAAAATATAATAAAGATATGTACTTTCTTTTCATTAAATACAAACTAATTTTAAAGGAGCTTGTATTATAAGACTTTCCTACGATTAAAAATTAAACTGAAATTTCCGAATAGAAAATCATATTTCCAGAAACATATATTATGATAATTTCCGCACACTTGAATTAACTTTTTAGAAGTACTAACCTATCGGTGAACAGAAGAAAATTCTGTAAAAAGAAAGGAGAATACTTTATGATGACCAAATTACAAAAGGAGTTTTTTAAACGCTTAGAAATTCCTGCAAAAGAAATAACATTTGATGATTTAGATGAAATTCTCTTGAAAATGGGAATGATTCTCCCCTATGAAAATCTTGATATTATGGCTGGTACTATTAAAAATATCTCAAAAGATAACTTAATAGAAAAGTTACTTATTCAAAAACGAGGTGGACTTTGTTATGAATTAAACTCCCTATTGTATTATTTTTTAATTGATTGTGGGTTTCAAGTATACAAAGTAGCCGGTACTGTTTATGACCTTTACGATAATAAATGGAAACCCGATGATGGTCATGTCATTATCATATTAAGTCATGAGGATAAAGATTATGTTGTGGATGCAGGTTTTGCATCTCATCTCCCTTTACATCCAGTCCCTTTTAACGGAGAAGTCATCTCCTCTCAAACAGGAGAATATCGAATTCGTAATCGAAATACTCGAAAAGGTACGCATATTTTAGAAATGAGAAAAGGAGCTAACGGGGAATCTACAAGTTTCTTACAATCTGAACCTTCAAACGAATGGAAAATAGGCTATGCTTTCACTGTAGATCCAATAGATGAGAAAAAAGTGAATAAGATTCAAAAAGTGATTGTAGAGCATAAAGAATCTCCTTTTAATAAAGGAGCTATCACTTGTAAATTAACTACTTATGGTCACATATCATTAACAAATAAAAATTATACAGAAACCTTTAAAGGCACCAAAAATAAACGACCAATAGAATCTAAAGATTATGCTCGCATTCTTCGTGACTCTTTTGGAATAACGCAAGAGAAATATGTAGGAAAAACACTAGAAAGAGGCTAGTTGACTACAAGTATTTCATAATAAAGCAGATTCTATATTTAGAATCTGCTTTATTTTATATTTTGTTATAAATTAATTTAATTTTGTTGTTACCCTTTAATTTTCAATTATATACTCATCATCATATTTATCGTATTGTAGCCCTTTCCCTATCTTTGACTCCGTAACTTGATCTCTTAAAAACGGTGCAGCATCCATTTTACTAGTTGCAATTTCAATTCCATATTTTTTCGTTAAATGAGCTAACTCTATTAAAAACCACTCTCTTCGCAATGTAACTGGAATATCCAATGTTTTTCTTTTCATATATAATAGCACCTCTTTTATTTTCATAGCTTAAAAATATCACTGGATTCACGTATTAAAACTACCTTTCGCCGCTAACATCCAATGAAACATTATAGTATATGCATGTCCATTTCAAACGTGCTATCATAAATATGATATTTAAGTTTACATAATTATATTATGTAATAGTAGAAAAGGAAGGCATGTCCCTTCCTCTTCTACTATAGAGATTTAAATTAAGAACATCTTGGTACACCTAAAGCTAAAAATAAACCTGCTACTCCCGCAGTAATCGGTACTTTTAACGTAATAACATCATCTACCTTCGTTACTAAAAAGTAAGCATTACCTTCTTGTAATATACAAGTTACCAACAATTGAAATTCCATTCAAATCTCCTCCTTTCAATCGATATACTATAATTTATGAAATCTCTTTCAAAAAGTAATAGGAAATATATCCATTTTTCCTTATATACAAAATAAATGTTTATGAGTCTATTAAAAATATTAATTTTCTAAATTTATACAAAACGTGTGATATCCAATAAATTCCTATATAATCAATAAGAAGAACCTTACAAATGGAGGTATGAAAATGTCAATTTTAAGTAATATTGGTGCAGCTTTATTTTTTATTGCTTTTATTCTTTTAATCTTATGTATCATTTCATTCTTTAAGAAAAATGGAAAAGCAAAACAATATGGACGTCCTACCGTTATTCTTTTTATGATTTCTATTATATTAATAACGGCTGGTACAACAAAATCGGAACACCCCGTCGTCGAGTTTTTTTTCTACTTTAAGTTTCATTCTATTTATATTCTTCCTTGTTCTAGCAATCTTATCTGTTATTAAGAAAACAGGTGTAGCGAAAAAACAATTTATTATTACAGCTGTATTATTTGTCATTTTTGTTGCGTTATTAGGTATTTCAGCTCCTTCTTCTGAAAAAACGACAGCAACTAGTACAAAAGTTGCCTCTAATAATGAAGAGCCAAAAGATAGCGAACAGAAAAAAGAGCTAGAAAAGAAAGAGGCGGACGAAAAAACTCAAAAGCAAGAAGATGAGAAGCGTCTAGCCGAAGAACAAGCTCGTAAGCAAGAGGATGAAAAACGTCTGGCTGATGAACAAGCTCGTAAACAACAAGAAGAGCAAAAACGTCTGGCTGATGAACAAGCTCGCAAACAACAAGAAGAACAAAAACGTCTGGCTGATGAACAAGCTCGCAAACAACAAGAAGAACAAAAAGCACAGCAAGCTCAAACACAACCAGCTAATGGTAATACTGATAGTGCATACTACAAAAATTGTGCTGCAGTTAGAGCAGCTGGGAAAGCTCCTTTACATAAAGTGCAACCAGGTTATAGCTCTCATCTTGATCGTGATGGCGATGGAATTGCATGTGAAAAATAGTAATAAAAAAGAAGCTTTTACTAAGCTTCTTTTTTATTAACGTAAAACATTACCACTTATTACTTTCCCCCGTATTTTAATAACATTCTTCTTATTATTCTCAAAAACGACACAGAATAAGTGATTTCAATCACTACATAGATTTTAATTTATCGCTATTCTTAATTCAGATATTACATTAAAATTTTATGGAGGCATTCATATGGAACATACATTTACTGAAACTTCAATTGTTGGTGAGATTGTTACACAATTTCCGAAAGCTAGTGATCTTTTTAAATTATATAGAATAGATTTTCGTTGTGGCGGTAATAAGCCACTTATTGATGCAATTCATGAAAGAAATTTATCAGCTACTGAAGTGCTTACAGAGTTAAATATGCTTTATCATAATACGAAACGATTAAATGAATCGGAAATTGATTGGAAAAATGCTTCTTATCGTGAATTGATTGATTATGTTATAAATAAGCATCACCGCTATTTAAATGAAGAATTACCGCAGTTAAGTCCATATGTGACAAAAGTATTACGTGTTCATGGGGCAAGTCAGCCTCATTTAGCTCAAATTCATAAGCTATTTCATGAACTTAAAATGGAATTAGAACAGCATTTAATTAAAGAAGAAATGGAAGATTTTCCATTAATTTTAGAATTTGAACAAAATCCAACTAATGAAAACTATGCTAAGTTACGTAAAGTAGTAAATGAACTAGAAAATGAGCACAATCATGCTGGAAATATTATAAAAGAACTTCGTAAAGTGACAAATGACTTTACTCCTCCAGAAGGTGCTTGCGGTACTTATCGACTTGTTTACCAACGCCTCGAAGCGCTAGAGTCTGATTTATTTGAGCATATTCATTTAGAAAATAATATTTTATTTCCGCGTGCCATTACGAAAGCATAAATCAAGTGCAGGACATGAGTGTAAATACTTATGGCCTGCTTTTTCGTTTCGCGAAAAATATTCACATCCCCTTCACATAAAACCGAATTTTAACAATTTGTGAATCATTATAAAAATGTGATAAATATCACATCTCCCCCTTATTTGATTTTCTATAATAAAAATATAATCCTTTGTTCAACATTTCACATAAAAAGGGGAAACGAAAATGAAAAAACGTTTAGTTATGATCGGAAATGGTATGGCTGGCATTCGCTGTATGGAAGAAATCTTAAAACATGATAGTGATTCATATGAGATTACTATTTTTGGAGATGAACCGCATCCAAACTACAACCGCATTATGCTCTCTCATGTTTTACAAGGCAAAACAAATATGCAAGATATCATTATGAATGAATACAGTTGGTATGAAGAAAACGAAATAACCTTGTATACGAATGAAAGAGTGCAAAGTATTAATCGAGAAGAAAAAATTATTATTACAGAAAAGAAGCGTACTCTTACATACGACAAGCTCATTATCGCAACAGGTTCTAGTGCTTTTATTTTACCTGTTGAAGGTTCCGCACTTTCTGGTGTAACAGGATTTCGAACTATTGAAGATACACAATTTATGATAGATACCGCTAAAGAAAAGAAAAAGGCCGTTGTCATTGGTGGCGGGTTACTCGGTTTAGAAGCCGCAAGAGGTCTAATTGATTTAGGAATGGACGTACATGTTGTTCATTTAATGCCTAGCTTAATGGAGCAACAACTAGATACGAAAGCAGCTGCTCTTCTGCGTGAAGATTTAGAAGCACAAGGCATGAAGTTTTTAATGGAAAAGAAAACTGTAAAAATTCTTGGTACAGACCATGTTGAGGGCATTCAATTTGAAGACGGTGAAGTTGTAGATTGTGATTTAATCGTAATGGCTGTCGGAATACGCCCAAATACGCAAATAGCAAAAGATGCTGGTCTAATTGTAAATCGCGGTATTGTAGTCAATGACTATATGCTAACAAATGATGAGTCCATTTATGCAGTTGGAGAATGTGCAGAGCATGACGGTATCGCATATGGACTTGTTGCTCCTCTTTATGAACAAGGTGCGATATTAGCAAAACATATAACAAATTTACAAACTGATGGATATTCGGGCAGTATCGTCGGTACACAATTAAAAGTTGCTGGTTGTGATTTATTCTCTGCTGGCCAAATTTATGAAGATGATCAAACGAAAGCAATATCCATCTTTAATGAATGTAAACGTTCCTATAAAAAAGTATTAATTCGTGATAATAAAGTCGTCGGTATCGTTTTATACGGTGATACAGCTGACGGTACACGCCTCTTTAGCATGTTAAAGAAAGAAGAAGATATACAAGAATATACACCAGCTTCCATTCTTCACAAAGCTGGTGAAGAATGTGAACTTGACGTTGCTATTATGAGTGCGGATGACACAATTTGCGGATGTAATGGTGTTACGAAAGGCACAATCGTTCACGCCATTTTAGAACAAGAGTTAAAGACTTTTGAAGAAGTTAAAGGCTGTACGAAAGCCGCAGGGTCTTGTGGTAAATGTCGTCCGCTTGTAGAACAAGTTTTATCTCATACACTTGGAGATGCTTTTGATGCTTCTGCGCAGTCTACCGGTATGTGCGGATGTACACCTTTATCACGTGATGAAGTCGTAGCGGCCATTCATGAGAAAGGTTTAAAATCTCCAAAAGAAGTACGAAACGTTCTTGGTTTTGTACATGAAGATGGATGTTCGAAATGTCGTCCTGCTTTAAACTACTATTTACGTATGGCGATTCCAGAAGAATATGAAGATGATAAAGCATCCCGTTTCGTGAATGAAAGAATGAATGGTAACATCCAGCACGATGGTACCTTCTCTGTTATTCCACGTATGTACGGAGGCGTTACAACAGCAGATGATTTAATGAAAATTGCTGAAGTTGCGAAAAAGTACGATGTTCCACTTGTGAAAATTACAGGTGCGAGCCGAATTGGCTTATACGGTGTTAAGAAACAAGATTTACCTAACGTATGGGCTGAATTAAATATGGCTTCTGGATATGCGTATTCAAAATCTCTTCGTAATGTAAAATCATGTGTTGGCTCTCGTTTCTGCCGTTTCGGTACGAAAGATTCATTAGGACTTGGTATGTTGCTTGAACAATCATTAGAAATGGTAGATACACCTCATAAAATGAAGATGGGTGTAACGGGCTGTCCGCGTAACTGTGCGGAAGTACTGACGAAAGATTTTGGCGTTGTTTGTGTCGAAAATGGATACCAACTTTATATTGGCGGAAATGGTGGTACGGAAGTACGCGAAGCTGATTTTGTAATGATTGTCCCTACTGAAGATGATGTCCTTCGCATCGCTACAGCTTACATGCAATATTATCGTGAAACTGGTATTTATGGAGAGCGTACTGCCTACTGGACAGAACGATTAGGCTTCGATCACATAAAGGAAATACTGCAAGATGCAAATATGGTCACTAAGTTAAATGAACGTTTCCAAAAAGCTCGTGGCACATATAAAGAAGCATGGGGACAAGCACTAGAAACGAAATCATTAAAAGCGATGTATGAAGTAGAAACTGTGAAATAAGGAGCTGTGATCTATATGATACAAACGAAAGAAAAAATAAAAGTTATGCGTGCAGAAGACCTTCCTATTCAAATCGGTAAAGAGGTACAAATGAAAGGTATGTCTATCGCCCTATTCCGCCTTTCAAATGGCGATATTCGAGCTGTAGAAAATCGTTGTCCTCATAAAAACGGGCCATTAGCGGAAGGTATTATATCTGGAGAATTCGTCTTTTGTCCACTACATGATTGGAAAATTTCACTACTAACAGGTGAAGTTCAAAAACCTGATGATGGTTGTATTCAAACGTATGAAGTAGAAGTTATTGACGGGGATATTTATATATACATGTAATTTACAAAAGGAAGCCTCCCCTGGCTTCCTTTTAAATAAAAATAGACGAGGTGCGAATATGAACGGATATGTATATTTAGTTGGTGCAGGACCAGGTGATGAAGGGCTTATTACAAAAAAAGCGATAGAGTGCTTAAATCGTGCAGATATCGTCTTATATGACCGCTTATTAAACCCTTCCTTTCTTAATTATACAAAAGAAACATGTGAACTTATTTATTGCGGAAAAATGCCAAAGAATCATACTATGCGTCAAGAAATAATTAACGCACACCTCCTTCAATTTGCGAAAGAGGGAAAAATCGTAGTCCGCTTAAAAGGCGGAGATCCATCTATTTTTGGCCGTGTTGGTGAAGAAGCAGAGACTTTAGCATCAGCAAATATTCCATATGAAATTGTACCAGGTATTACATCTAGCATCGCCGCTAGTATCTATGCAGGTATTCCCCTCACCCACCGTGACTACAGTAATAGCGTCACTTTATTAACCGGACATGCAAAAGGTCCTTTAACCGACCATGGAAAATATAATTCATCTCACAATAGCGACACAATTGCCTACTACATGGGTATAGAAAACTTACCTACAATTTGTGAAAACTTACTACAAGCAGAAAAAAAAGAAGATACGCCAGTAGCAGTCATTGAATGGGGTACAACTGGTAAACAGCGCGTTGTCACAGGGACACTGTCTACCATTGTTTCTATTGTCAAAAACGAAAATATTTCTAATCCTTCTATGACAATTATTGGTGATGTCGTTTCCTTACGGGATCAGATCGCTTGGAAAGAACGTAAACCATTACACGAGAAAAAAGTTTTATTTGCATCTGCAACGAATAAAACAAGTTCAATGAAGCAAAAGTTACAAGAAGCCGGTGCAGAAATATATCAAATTCCTACTTTCAAAAAGGTAGAATACACATTAACACTTGAACAAATCAATGAAATTTTTAACGTTAATCGTCTTGTTTTTTGTTCAGCTGAAAGTGTAGAAATATTGATGCAATCATGTAGTAAACACCAAAAAGATATTCGTTCTTTACAAGCGCAACTACAACATATGAACGTTGCCACTCAAGAAAAACTTATGCAATATGGGCTACTAAGTAAACAAGCAGAGTTCTCTTCCAATACAACAGTTTATTTAGGACGAAACATTAACCGAATTGCTGTTATTCAAGAAAAAATTGGTGCTGGTTCCTATATGATGACTCATGAGTACACAATTGATCATCGCTTCGATGAAATTCATTCACGTATGCTTTCTGAATTCTCATGGGATAGCATTGTATTTGAAGGTCGTGCTTCTATTGATACGTTTCTAGCAGAAATAAAACGCCTTGGCTTTATCAATATTCTTACTCTCCCATTCTCGTATACCGATGTTCCAACTTTATACTATGCAAATAAAGTTGGGTTTCATAACGTAGATCATCAATTACAAGAAACTCTTATGAAGAAAGACATGGTGAGACAATGAAAGGAATTGTATATGTTGGACATGGGAGCCGGCTACAAGAAGGTAATGAACAATTCATTCAATTTATTCAATCTGTTATGAAAGAGCGAAACGAAAGAATTCAAAAAATAGCTTTTCTAGAACTAACGACACCTACTATTTCGGATGCAGTTACAGAAACGATAATAGAGGGAGTAACTGAAATAATGATTGTACCTGTTTTATTATTTGCAGCAGCTCACTATAAACGTGATATTCCTTTTGAAATAGAACAACTACAAAAGAAATATCCACAAATAACATTTTCAGTTGTACCTCCTTTTAGTACACATCCACATATGGTGGAACTTGTAGTGAAAAGAATACGTGAAGCTATGCCTATGCAAAATAGTAGTATTTTACTCGTAGGACGAGGCAGTAGTGATACACAACCGATATATGAGTTACAACAAATCGGAGCAGCTATCGAACGAAAACTTGGTATGCCAGTATCCTGTTCCTTTTTAACGAAAGGAACTCCCTCTTTTACTGCCGAGCTCAAGGCTATAACATCGACTGCGTCCCATGTATATGTCATGCCATACCTTCTCTTTACCGGATTATTACTTCAAAAAATTGAATTGCATACAAAAAAATACAATCATGTTACGACTTGTAACTGTCTTCAGTTTGATACATATATGAAACTAACATTGTTAGAACGAATGGAGGAATGCATATATGTATAACATGTACCCTCTTATGTTTAATCTACAAAATAAAGTGGTTGTTATCATTGGTGGAGGTAAAATTGCATATCGAAAAGCGTCTGGATTAAAAGATACAGGCGCTTTCGTCACTGTTGTCAGCCCAGAAATTTGCGAGGAAATGAAGGAACTTTCTTATATTACTTGGAAGCAAAAAGCTTTTAGTAATGATGATATTAAAGATGCTCACCTTATTTATGCAGCTACAAATCAACACGCTGTAAATATGATGGTCAAACAGGCCGCTCATGATTTCCAGTGGGTTAACGTTGTAAGTGATGGTACAGAATCATCTTTTCACACACCTGGCGTTATAAGAAATAATGAATATGTTGTCACTATTTCAACTTCTGGTAAAGATCCATCATTTACGAAGCGTTTGAAGCAAGAACTAACATCTATATTGCCTAAACTTATAAAAAAGATTTCTCGTACACATAAATTGTAATCTATTTCTTAGTTAAAATAGTAATTACCTTTGGACAAACGTTTTTTAGGGGACGTTTGTTCTTTTTATTGTAGTTCTGTTCTTTTATTTCACAAGCAATCTATGAAGAAAATAAATGGTGTTTGCAACTTGTAAACAAATAAATTTCATGACAAGTGTAACATTACGAGCAACTCTTTCTATTCAGTTTTTATATTGGATATTCATTCAACCAAATTAGCGCTTGTTCATAATCATCAAAAAACTCCACGGATTCTTTTGTATTGGATTGTTGTAAATACTTCAGTATCTCTCCTTCTTCAAGAAGAAATGCAATTGCCTTACTATGATTCAAAATGGTTTCATTGAAGAACTTATCTTTCCATACTTTTTGAACAGAAAAATGATTTGGGGTATACCCTTTTCTATCCACCAACAATTTGTATTTCCGACCCTCAGAAATAAATTGCTGACAAACCTGCTCAAAATCATTAAACCATTCATACACATCCTCTGTATTAATCTGGCCAATTAGATGGGTAACAATCAAATCTCCTGAAACTATTGTGCTGATATTCTGTTTACTCAACTTTTAATCATCTCCCTTAGTGGCAATTATGCATAAAATTCTTACTTGACACTCCCACCCCATCGCTATCACCCTAAGCTCATATAACTTTAATTATAAGCGAGATTGTGTCTTTTTTTCGCAAGTCTATATGTAAATACTGTAAAGATTTCCATACGAAATAAACCCTAATAAGTTTCTTTTTTTGAGTTAAGTCACTAGATTTTGAAACATGGTACAATTGTAAACGACACCCAATATATGAAAGACTGCTTTCTTCTCATATCTATAGGACTTCTGTCCATCATTTACCGCCTCAAATCTTTTCGTTTTTGCACGTATATTCAAAACAAAATATATGATAAATAAATAACGACAGTTACTGTAATAATGCTGAAAATTGTTGAAAATAAAACGATTTGTGCATGTAATTCAGGCTCTATTTGATATTCCATAGCAATGGTTGATGTATTTCTTGAAGTAGGAAAAGAACTTGCAATAAATAACGATTGTGCAACAATACCATCGATGTTTAGTATGTATATTACAGCAAGTGCTAATAATGGTCCCATCAGTAACCTTCCAATTAAAGCCCATGTTATGACTCGATGGAAAAAATTAAGTTTAATGTTGGATAATTGCGCCCCTAGCAATATGAGTGCTATTGCAACAAAACCATTCGCAAGCTGATTAAGAGGTAGCAAGATAGAATTAGGTATTTGAATTTTAAAAGATTGAAAGAGAACCCCTAATACGAGCGCATGAAATACAGGCAGTCTTAGAAATGATTGAATAATACCTCCGATTGTTTTTGTTGCTGATAGTAAGTTATATATCCCATATGAATAAGTTAAAAGATTCTGGAAAATCACAATAAAAATCTGAATGGAAACCCCCACTGGATTGTGACTGAAAATCAATTGACTTACTGGTAACCCATAATTACCGGAATTCATTAACGAAATGCTATTTTTTAGAGCTGCACTTTCTCCTTTTTCTAACTTTAATGTTTTTGAAATGAAATGACTTACTATGATCAGACTCAGACTATAAAGCATTAAATAGTATATTATTTGGAGCAACAAACCTGTCTCTATACTAATATCATATATATTCACAAATACAGCCGCTGGCATTAAGCAATAAGTAATAAGTGTAGAAAGCTGCTTTAAGTTAAATTGGAACTTTCTTTGTAAGATTGCACCAATTAGCATTAATATTAATATTGGTAATATTACGTCTAATATAATAAAAACAAACATGTAAAACCTCATTCTAAATATATTTTAGTTGGATTAAACACTTTACTAAATATGAATCACATTTAATCAGTCGGAAAACCCCTTCAATTCTCAATAATCAGAAAAACTTAAACCAATAATATGAAAATGTGCATCAAAAATTCTTATTTCATTTCCCTCTCCTCTCTTTTCTTTAACATACCAAATATAACTCATAAAGAAAATTATGGATTATTTATACAAATTCATAATTCTATCTTATTGACCTAAACTATCTTCTTTATTTTAAGTATACTTTTTCACAATATCCATTAACCTTACCAAAAAATTTGGCCCTTAAAAAATCTGATAATGCAGTTACTATGCGAAGGATACTTGCATCAATCCTATACTTGTCGCTTAAACTACCTAACACACCTGATACTTGTTTATCTTGAGTGGACTTATATTTTTTTCATCTAAACATCCCGATTCAATTAAATATTTGCATTCTAAAAATGAGTTCGATCTTTAGAATAGATTTAAGATTTCCTTAATTAATCTGCCCTTTAATTGAATAACTTTTGACATCTTCATTTTAAAAGCACATTCTTATAGAAAACAAGCGTTTATTGAGAGATCAATAAAAACATGTTGAAGCCTATTACTAAAAGAACCATCCCAAAATACTTTGGGATGGTTCTTTTTCCTTATTAATGATTCTTTAACATCACTAACAGCTTTTCTTGACTATACATCCACACTGTAATGATTAAACAAGCAAGTGCGACTTCTGATAATGCCATAAATCCAATTGCATAATGGCCTGTTAGTTGGAATAGTAATGTTAAAATTAGGGGCGGGAAGAACCCTCCTAGTCCGCCTAAAGCTGAAACGAGTCCATTTACAATACCTGCTTGTTCTGAGAAGTACATTGGAACGAGTTTAAAGATTGTACCATTACCAATGCCTGCACAAAATGCGACTAGTAAGCAACCAAATGTATACACGTTCATACTAGGCATGAATGATAAAATAATACCTGAAAGTGTTAAACCGATAAATACGAAGATTAATATTTTAAATGGATTAAACTTATCTCCGAGCCAACCACCAATCGGACGCATAATTGTTGCGAGTACGATGAATCCTGCAGTTCGCACACCAGCATCTACTTTCTCTAATCCGAAGTGAGATACTAAAAAGTTTGGTAAGTATACTGTAAATGCGACAAATGATCCGAATGTTAAAAAGTAAAAGATACATAAAAACCAAAGTTTCTCATTTTTATATACACCTTTTATTTGTTCCATTAATGGTGTATTCACCTTTTTCTCCTTACGATCACCTAATAAAAAGTTCATAAGTGCAAATGCTGCAAGTAAAACTAAATAACATTGTACTGTCGTTCTCCAGCCAACTGAAGTTGCGATAACAGGCGCTAAAAATGAAGTAATTGCTGTTCCGGCGTTACCGACACCGTAAATACCATTTACAAAACCATGACTCTCTTTCGGAAAGTATTTTGGTAAAGAAGTTACTCCTACAGAGAATACAGCACCACCGATTCCTACAAATAATCCACCAATAATTAAATCCATCATAGACTTGGCAACACTAATATAAAAGACAGGAAGTAATAATAGAATAAAACTAATAAAGAATAATTTTCTTGCTCCGAAACGATTTGTCCAATAACCAATTGGAATGCGAAGAACAGAACCTAAAATAACGGGTACTGCTGTGACCATAGAAATTTGCCCCGCAGTTAATGGGATATCCACTTTAATATAAGGCATTAATGATGATAAAATGACCCATACCATAAAACCTATAATTAGATTAGAAGTTTGTAAACTTAATTGAAAATTAGGACTTTTCATCCTGTTCCCTCCTATGTATGCATAGTTATATTCATTCTCTCCAGCCTAATCACGTCGTAACATGATTAGGTCGAAAAGAATCAACCACCACTTACTGGCGGAATCATCGCCACAGTATCACCAGTTTGAATGATGTCATTCTCATTTGCATACTCTTCATTTATAGCTACCATGATTTCATTTGAAATCGCTACGTTGTATTTCTTAATGAGTACCTTCTTTAGTTCAGCAACTGTAATATTTTCACAATCGATTTGTAATGCTGGCTTACTTACTTCTTCTTGTAAATGTGCAAATAATAGTACTTCAATCATATTCTCATCTCCTCTTCAGGCTCACCATTCTCATATGCTACATTCTCTAACTGATCACCAATCCATGATTCACCATCTTCCCAAAATTCTTTCTTCCAAATTGGAACGATTTGTTTTATACGCTCCATAATATATTCGTTCGCCTCATAGGCTGCTTTCCGGTGTGGTGTAGAAACAGCGACGACAACAGCAAGATCAGAAATTTGTAATGTACCAATGCGATGTGTAATGGCGACAAATGTCCCAGGCCACCTCTCTCCTACTTCAGTACCAATTCTCTCAAGTTGTTTTTCTGCCATTGTTTTATATGCTACATACTCTAAATGTAGCGTACGACGTCCTTTCGTAAATTCTCTAACAGTACCAACGAAAGTAGTAACTGCGCCACACTCACGACGAATTACTTTGTTTGTAACTTCCTCAATTGAAATAGGTGTATCAATTACTTCATAATACGTTTGTATCATTTTGCACCTCTTATCTTTGTATAAGTTAGTAATCTATTTTTCTATTATTTGTATGATCGAAGTGGTTCTTCCCAAGGCCACTCACTTCCAGCGTTTGATTCTAATAACAGTACCGAAACAGTTATTCCTGCTTCAAATCCTCTCGTTCCTCCCGGCAGGACGATAAATGCGTTCGCCTCTGCAAGTGAAGAAATTGCACTAGATTTATCTAAACCAACTGGTATAGCTTGCAATGTTCCATCTACAATTTCCACTTTCCCTCTTACAAATCGAGTAAATGGATTTGCTTTCGGAAAGTCTTTTTGTAATATTGCCTCTGCACGAAATACGTGCGGATTTTTCTTATACAAGTATGTTCGAATAACTGGCCGAACAAATAATTCACAACCGACATAGCAAGCAGAAGGATTACCAGATAAACCAAATAGTAGTTTTCCTTCTACCTCAGCTACAGTTGTCACACTTCCTGGTCGCATCGCTATTTTGTTAAAAAGTACATTAGCTTGTAACCTCTTATGAATAGCAGGTAAATAGTCATAATCTCCTACCGAAACGCCACCAGTTGTAATTAAAATATCGACTTCTTTCATCGCTTTTTTTACAGTGTTATAACACGTCTCTAAATCGTCAGCGAATTGCCCATAATACTGTACAACTCCGCCGGCTCGTTCAATTTGAGCAGCAATCATATAAGAATTACTATTTCGAATCTTTCCTAGCTTTAATTGTTCATGTACTTCGAGCAGTTCGCTTCCTGTCGTTACAATTCCAATAACCGGCTGTTTTATAACATGTACGGAACTATAACCAAACGTAGCAAGAAGCGCTGCTACTCCAGGATTAATAACAGTCCCTTTTTTCACAAGGATGCTATTTTGGTTTACATCTTCTCCTTTAAAAGAAATGTTATCGCCAGAAGAGAAAGAACGTTTTAATACCATATAAATCTTTTCGTTTTCTTCAAATCCTTCCGTTAGCTCTAACATAACAACCGCATTACACCCTTCCGGAATTGCGGCACCTGTCATAATACGGACAGCTTGAAATTCTTTCACTTCTTCTGTAAAAACAAAGCCTGCTCCAATTTCGCCAATTACTTCAAATTGAATGGGGTTACTACTACTCGCTTCTTTTGTATCTTCCGCTCGAATCGCAAACCCGTCGTACGGAGAGCGATCAAAATGCGGAACATCATGATCTGCAATAACATCTTCTCCAAGTGTTCTACCGTAGCTTTCTATAAGAGAAACCTTTTCCATTTCACCTTGGTAGGCATATTTCATTACACGAGCAACTGCTTCTGCTACTGGAATTGGTATACGTTTATCTAACATTCTTTTTTCACCTCGTTTTAATAAGGAAAAAACGATTTTTCTGTTCATCCTATATATTTGGCGTATAATCGTTTTGCTATTTTTACATCATTTGTCCCATGAATAAATGCCCTACCGTCTATAAATAAAACAAAACGATATTCATCAACTAGAAATGATAGTAAGTAAGGCGTTTTTTTAACATGTACACTTTTTTGTAATCGTTTTTGAATTTCGGTTAAATTAAGATTTCTCTTTATTCCTGAACGGATTTGAACTGTATTCCGTCCGCATAACACTTCCGTTTTCATTTGCGCTTCAAATATTAGGCTTGGATACGTTCGTGATTTCCCACAAGAAGGACATGTACTTTTCTTCTGTCTATTTACTTTTAATGAGAGATATTGATTGTTCCAAATATCAAATGACAACATCGTCCCTCTTAATGATTCATAATCACCCACCAATATTTTCATCGCCTCTGTAACTTGGTGAGCAACGACCATTTGTACAGCTGGCTGAATGATTCCGGCTGTATCGCATGTTGCACCGCCCATAGGATGATCCATTAGACAGCGAAAACATGGTGTTTTCCCAGGAAGAATTGTATACGTTACACCGTAACTCCCAATGCATCCGCCATATATCCAAGGTATATTTTCTTTTTGTGAAATGTCATTTATAAGTAGACGCGTATCGAAATTGTCAGTCGCATCTAATATGAGATCCATATCTTTTGTTAACTCTTCTATTTCTCGCATTGTGACATCTGTTACAACTGGTACAATTTCCACTTCAGAATTAATCTTTCTTACATGTTCTGCTGCTGCAATTGCTTTTGGTTTACACTGCTGCGCATCTTCTTCTGTATATAACTGCTGCCGCTGTAAATTACTCCATTCGACGTAGTCACGATCAGCAATTGTCAATTTCCCAATTCCCATCCTAGCAAGTGCTTCTGCATTCGCAGCTCCTAGCGCACCCGCACCGATTAGGAGCACATGCTTTTCTCTTATTTTTCTTTGTCCCATTTCACCAATTCCAGAAAACAACACTTGTCTTGAATAACGCTCTTGCATAAGAAATCCTCCTTTCACTATCCACCAATGTAAGACATTTCAACTTTTGGACGTTTACTTGTATTCTCAACCGTTCTTTCATCTGAATATCGATCTGTTCTATATCGCCATGTATCATTTAAAATTTTTAATAGTGATGCATCAGAAATATTTTCTCGAAGAAGCGTTCGCAAATCCGTTCCTTTCGCTCCAAATAGGCACGTGAAAAACTTGCCGTCTGCCGAAATACGAGCTCTCGTACAAGAAGAACAAAATGACTCAGAAACAGAAGTAATAAATCCAACTTCTGCATTACTCCCTACATATCGATACAATTTCGCAACCTCTCCAAAATAACGAGGCTGAGCGGGCTCAATTGGATATACACGATTAATTTTCTCTATTAATTGTTCCTTCGTAATGACTTCTTCAAAATTCCATCCGTTTGTACTGCCTACATCCATAAACTCAATGAAACGGAGCTGAATTTCTTTTTCTTTAAAATAACGAGCCATATGAAGAATTTGACTATCATTCATCCCTTTTTTTACGACCATATTTACCTTTACTTCTAATCCAGCAGCATTTGCTGCTTCTATTCCTTTCAGTACAGGTTTTGTACTTACATTTCTTCCGTTAATTTTTTTGAAGACATGGTCCTCTATCGCATCTAAACTAATATTTACACGTTTTAATCCCGCGTCTTTTAGCGCCTTAGCTTGTTTTGCTAAATGAATTCCGTTTGTTGTGAGTCCAATGTCTTTTAAGCCTTCTAGATTTGTAAGTCTTGCAATTAATTTCGGTAAGTCTTTACGCAATAAAGGTTCACCGCCAGTAAGCCTAATTTTATTAACTCCCATACTTATAAATAATCTAGCTAACCTTTCTATTTCATTAAATGTTAATAAACACTCTTTCTGTAAAAAAGCATAATCAGGTCCGAACACTTCAGCAGGCATACAATATGTGCACCTAAAATTACAACGATCAATAACTGAAATGCGTAAATCTTGAAGTGGCCGCTTTAAAGAATCTTTCATGTTCTCGTGCATCTATATCCCTTCTTTTCTGCTGCAATCCTTAGTAAGCTTTCATTTTTTTATTTGCCTTCATTATAAAAAAGAAGCTACATATTCAATGTGACTTTTCTCACATCACTTTCCCCATTCAAAAAATTTTCACAAATCCGTTCGCATTTTGTTCACATCTTTAGCCACTCCTCCTTACGGTCATTGAAATTTCAATTTATTTTTAAATAGCTCTTGCATTTTCATCATACTTACACTCAAAATAGGAAATGTATTGCTTATAAGAAGAAAGGTGATCACTGTGGCAAACAGTATGACATTATCTCAAGATTTAAAAGAATTACTTGCATCTGTTGAATATAAAATGCAGATAAAAAAAGGTAGTTTTATTTTTCAAGAAGGTATGGAGGCAACAGAACTCTATATCATTCACTCAGGGAAAGTACAAATTGGTAAACTTAGTGCTGACGGACAAGAATTAACACTTCGAATTTGTTCGGAATATGACATTATTGGAGAATTAACATTGTTCACGGATAATGCAAAATATTTATTAAACTCAAAATGTCTTGAAGATGTTGAAGTAGGTGTAATAAAACGTGAAGCGTTAGAAAAAGCATTACTCCAAAAACCCGCTCTTGTATTTGAATTTATGAAATGGATTAGTGAACATTTAAGAAGAATGCAACCGAAGTTCCGAGATTTAGTATTACACGGCAAAAAAGGTGCCCTGTACTCTACTCTTATACGAATGACAAATAGTTACGGTGTATTAAAAGAAAATGGTATTCTCATCGATTTACCATTAACGAATCAAGAACTCGCTAATTTCTGTGCAACTTCACGTGAAAGTGTAAATCGAATGTTAAATGAATTAAAAAAGCAAGGTACAATTTCAATTCATAAAGGAAAGATTACAATCCACGATTTACAATTTTTAAAATGTGAAATTGCTTGTGAAGATTGCTCTGCTTCTGTTTGTAGCATTGATTAGCATCTTATTTAGATGCTAATCTTTTTTCAATTTAAACTACTTATTAACATTTATTCCCTATGTAAACAAAAACGAGGCCTTCCATATTAGACCTCGTTTCGTTTTAACCATTAGCTCCTATCCGTTTACTGCAGTATTATTTTTTCAACTCATTAGGAATACGTCTTCTGTAAATCACATAACTACGGCTTACATATTTAATTGGGGCACTAAATACATGTACAAGTCTTGTAAATGGCCACACTGCGAAAAGCCCCATCCCTGCGAGAATGTGAATTTTAAACCATATTGGTACTTCCATCATATATTCAACTTTCGGTTGGAAAATAAAGAGACTTCGGAACCAAGGGCCAATCGTTGTACGATAATCAAATCCTTTTGAATCGATATTTAAAAATGTTGAGGAAAGTCCTGCTAGCATTACGATAAGTAATAAAATAAGCGCAATATAATCTCCCTTTGTACTCGTTGCAATGATACGTTTTACAGTTACGCGGCGGTACGTTAATATAATTAAACCGCTAATAGAAGCAACACCTGCCGGAAGCCCAAAACTAATTGCTACTACATGATACATATGCTCAGAAATACCTACTGAACGGTATACAGCTTCTGGAATTAAAATCCCCATAACATGACCGCCAATTACGAACATGATCCCAAAGTGAAATAATAGACTTCCGAGTCGGAGCATTTTCTTTTCTAATAGTTCACTAGATTTTGATGTCCATCCAAATTGATCATAGTTGTATCTAAAAATATGTCCACCGATAAAGATTGCAAAAATGATATAGGGAAACAATACCCATAGAAATTGATCCATCATTTTAACAACTCTCCTTTCTAATTTGTCTGTACACCCCATGTTTCGATAGCGAGTAGAACAGCCGCAAGAATTGGTTCATACATACTGTCTGCTTCTTTTAATTGAACGTGTAACGCTTGTATATTCTCCGTGTATTTACTCATAATTGGTTCACTGTCTATCTCATTTGCATTTGCACAGAACTCAAGCAATAGCGGTAAATAATCAGGTAATTCTTTATCTGTTACTTCAAAACCAGATTTTTTATAATGCTGTTTTAACTCCAGTAATTCAATACCTCTTTCTCTTTGTTCACCAGTGTTCATATAAGTAAGATACATATTTGTTTTCTTACCAAAATCGAATGTATATACGTAACTATCAATGCGTTGATCATTCGTTTTATCTAGCACTTGCTTTATAAAGGCTGTAAGTGACGCTTTAACGTCTTCCTGTTCTATTGTTTCAACCTCTTCTTGCAATTCAGTTACAGCTTCTCTCCACCCTAGTTCAGGATAGGAGAGAAGAAAAGAAGAACAAGAAAAAGCTGTTTGTAAACTTTGTCTCATAATTTTCTGCCCCCTTTATTTAAGAAATTGTCATACAAGAGCCTGGACCACCTGTGAATGATAAACCACAGCTTCCTTGTTCGCTATATAAATCTGCCACTTGTTCACGGTGAGATGTCGGGATAACGAAGCGATCTTTATATTTCGCAATGGCAAGAAGACGATACATATCTTCTACATCCTGTTTCGTTAAACCAAGTTCTTTTAATACAGCTTCATTTGGCTCTTTATTAATTTGCAGTGCTCTCATATATGTTCGCATAACAGCCATTTTTTTCAATGTAAGACGAATGTGTGATTCATCCCCTGCAGTGAGTAAATTCGCTAAATATTGAATTGGAATACGCATATTATCAATTGCAGGGAAAACCTCTTCTGCTTGCCAGTTACTACCTTTCCCTTCCACCATGTTCATAATTGGGCTAAGCGGAGGGATATACCAAACCATCGGCATTGTACGATACTCCGGGTGAAGAGGCAGAGCAATTTTCCAATCGATAATCATTTTATAGATAGGTGAATGTTGTGCTGCTTTAATCCATTCTTCAGGAATGCCTTGTTTTTTCGCTTCAGCTGCTATTTCTGGATCATTTGGATCTAGGAAAACAGTAAGCTGAGATTCATATAAATCTTTTTCGTCTTCAACAGAAGCTGCTTCTTTTACTTTATCAGCGTCATATAGCATTACTCCAATATACCTGATACGTCCTACACATGTTTCTGAACAAATTGTTGGCATACCAGCTTCAATACGTGGGAAGCACATTGTACATTTTTCAGCTTTATTCGTTTGCCAGTTAAAATACACTTTTTTATATGGACAAGATGATACGCAGAATCTCCATGCGCGACATGCATTTTGATCTACAAGAACAATTCCATCTTCTTCACGCTTATACATCGCACCAGATGGACAAGATGATACGCAAGATGGATTCATACAATGTTCACATATGCGTGGTAAATACATCATAAAGACGTTTTCAAAATCTGTTTTAATTTCTTCTTCCATTTTCTTTACGTTTGGATCTTGCAATCCAGTTATATGTCCGCCTGCTAAGTCATCTTCCCAGTTTGGACCCCATTCAATTTTGTCGATAAATTCGCCTGTAATTGCTGATTTCGGACGAGCAACTGGCTGATGCTTACGCTGCGGACTATTTGTTAACGTTTCATAATCATAGTTCCAAGGTTCAAAGTAATCATCAATCGTTGGTTGATCTGGATTGTGGAAAATATTCATAAGACGTTTCATTTTCGAACCGGATTTTAGCTGAATTTCACCATTTTTCAATTCCCAGCCGCCTTTATATTTCTCCTGATCTTCCCATTGTTTCGGATAACCAATACCTGGTTTCGTTTCTACGTTATTGAAATACATATATTCAGCACCTGGACGATTTGTCCAGGTGTTTTTGCATGTTACGCTACAAGTATGACAGCCGATGCATTTATCTAGGTTCATTACCATTCCGACTTGTGCTTTAATCTTCAAGCCAATCTACCTCCTTCAGTTTACGGATTACAACATTTAAATCACGCTGGTTCCCAGTTGGACCATAATAGTTAAATCCATAACTTAATTGACCATATCCACCAATCATATGTGTCGGTTTTACGTGAATTCGAGTTGGACTATTATGCGTTCCCCCGCGATTACTTGTTAATTTCGTACCAGGTACATTAATGTGACGATCTTGCGCATGATGCATAAATGCCATTCCTCTCGGTATACGGTGCGTTACAACAGCACGCGCTACAACAACACCGTTACGATTAAAGCACTCAATCCAATCATTATCTGCAACACCCGCTTCAGCAGCGTCCTCTTTATTCATCCAAACAGTTGGACCACCTCTAAATAGCGTTAACATCGGTAATGAATCGAAGTACATACTATGAATCGACCACTTATTATGCGGTGTTAAATAGTTTAATGTAATTTCTTTCCCTTCTACTTCAGGTCGTGATTTACGGAACGGTTTATGTTGCAGAATTGGTTTAAATGTTGCCATCGTCTCACCAAATTCTTTCATCATGTCATGGTCTAAGTAGAAAGATTGTCGACCAGTTATCGTTCTCCAAGGGATGAGACGTTCCACATTTGTTGTAAACGGTGAGTAACGTCGTCCACCTTTTTCTGAACCTGTAAAGGCCGGAGAAGTAATTACTGTTTTCGGTTGTGCTGTAATTTGTTCGAATGTAAAGCATTCTTCTTCACGTTCTTCTGCTAAATCACGTAGTTTTAAATCTGTTTGTTTTTCAAGTGCTTCCCATGCTTTTACTGCCATATGACCGTTTGTTGTAGAAGATAGTGTTAATACCGCTTCAGCAGCATTGATTGCTTCTTTGATGTCTGGACAACCTTTCGCGATAGAATCCGTTCGAACGACTCCTAATTTGCTCTTTAATTGCTCATACTCTTTTTCTGCTGACCAAGAAATCCCTTTCGTACCAATCGGTTGTTTTCCGGCATTTGGTCCAAGCGCAGTCATTTTGTCATAAATCGTTTTATAATCCCTTTCAACAACGTGAATTTGTGGCATCGTTTTACCCGGGATTGGTTCACATTCACCTTTACTCCAATCTTTAATCTTGCCAAGTGGTTGCGCTAATTCTTGCGGTGTATCATGAAGAAGTGGTGTTGCAACAACTTCTTTCATTGATTCAAGATCAATTTTCTTCGCTAAATCTGACACAGCTTTAGAAAGTAAAGTGAAAATATCCCAGTCAGAGCGCGCTTCCCACGGTGAACCGATTGCCGGATTAAATGGATGTACAAATGGATGCATATCTGTACTGCTTAAATCGTGTTTTTCGTACCAAGTTGAAGCAGGTAAGACGATATCAGAATACAGTGCTGTTCCAGCCATACGGAAATCTAAATTAATGAGTAAATCAAGCTTCCCTTCTGGCGCTTCTTCATGCCACTTTATTTCTTCTGGTCGTAATGAATCACTGTCGTCATTCATTAACCCGTTTGTTGTACCTAATAAATGTTTTAAGAAATATTCATGTCCTTTACCAGAACTCGAAATTAAATTTGCACGCCATACGAATAAGTTGCGCGGGAAGTTGTTTTTGTTATCAGGATCTTCAATTGCGAATTTCAGTTCTTTTTCTTTTAGTTTTTGCGCAACGTATTTTCCGATTTCTTCTTGCGTTGTTGCACCAGCAGCAACAGCCTCTTTATATAATTCAATTCCATTTTTCTCGAATGTTGGATAAGAAGGTAACCAGCCAAGTCGTGCAGCTAATACGTTGTAATCACCGTGATGTTGATAACGAGAGTTACCTTCAACTGGTGATGCTAAATGTCCAACAGGTGTATCTTCATAACGCCATTGATCTGTTACGAAATAGAAGAAGGATGTACCGTTTTGTAATTTCGGTGGACCTTGCCAATCTTTTGCCATCGCGATTGTTTGCCATCCTTCTGCTGGTCTTAATTTTTCTTGACCAACATAATGAGCCCAACCACCGCCGTTTACACCTTGTGCTCCAACGAGAAGAACAAGATTTAAAACGGCGCGATAAATCGTATCAGAGTTAAACCAATGGTTAATACCTGCTCCAACAATTATCATTGAGCGACCATTCGTATCAACAGCATTTTGTGCGAACTCACGAGCGATTTGAATAATAAGCTCACGTTTTACACCTGTCATTTTCTCTTGCCATGCAGGTGTAAACGGTATGTCATCATTGAAGTCTTTTGGTCCTTGTCCGCCAAGCCCTCGGTTCACACCATAATTTGCTAACGTTAAGTCGTATACAGTTGTAACGAACAATTCGCCCTCTTCTGTCATAACCTTTTTCACTGGAATCGTACGTTCTAATATTTTGTTTCCATCATCAGAGAAGTACGGAATTTGTACAGTTTGAACACTATCCTCCATTCCAAGTAAAGAAAGACGTGGATCAATCTTTTCACCTGTTTCTTCATCTTCTAAACGCAAGTTCCATTTCTTTTCATTATCCCAACGTGATCCCATTGTGCCGTGAGGTGTTGCAAAATCATTCGTATTCTCGTTCCAAAGAACAGGTTTCCATTCCCCTAACTTCGTTTCTCGTCCAATATCAGAAGCATTTAAGAACCGATCAGCAACGAATTGATCTCCTTTTTGTTTCAATGTGACGAAGAAAGGAAAATCAGTATATTGCTTCGCATAATTTGTGAAATATTCCACTTGATTATCTACGTAAAATTCTTGTAAGATTACGTGCCCCATTGCCATCGCAAGTGCACCGTCTGTACCTTGTTTCACACTAATCCAATCATCCGCAAACTTTGTTGATTCAGCGAAATCAGGACTGACAGAAACGACTTTCGTTCCTTTATATCGAACCTCTGCTAAAAAGTGTGCATCTGGTGTTCTCGTCATTGGTACATTTGAACCCCATGTCATAATGTAACCAGAGTTATACCAGTCACTACTTTCTGGTACATCTGTTTGATCGCCCCAAATTTGAGGAGAAGCTGGTGGTAAATCCGCATACCAATCATAGAAGCTAAGCATCGGTCCACCCATAAGTTGCATAAAGCGACTACCAGCAGCATGACTTAACATCGACATAGCTGGAATTGGTGAAAAGCCAACATTTCGGTCTGGACCGTATTTCATTACTGTGTACAGTAAAGAAGCTGAAACGAGTTGTAACACTTCATCCCAATTCGTACGAATGAATCCCCCTTTACCACGCGCCTGCTTATACGTACGTGCCTTTTCACGGTTTTCCACAATGCTTTTCCAAGCCTCTAATGGTGACTCGTTATTTTGCAATTCTTCTTGCCACATATTCCAAAGAACACCACGTACATACGGGTATTTCACACGAAGTGGACTATAAATGTACCAAGAAAAACTTGCTCCACGTGGGCATCCTCGCGGTTCAAAATCTGGCATATCAGGACCTGTAGTCGGATAGTTAAGCTCCTGCCCTTCCCAAGTTACAATTCCATCTTTCACATATATATTCCAGCTACATGAACCAGTACAGTTCACGCCGTGTGTAGAACGAATTACTTTATCATGCTGCCAACGCTTTCTGTACACATTTTCCCATTCGCGATCTTCATATGTTTCTTGTGTATGATTATCGTTATAACGATCTATTGGTGAAAAATATTTTAAACGTCTCATTAGTGCTGAAGTTTTTTTCTTCATACTGTTCACTCCTTTAATACGTCTCTCTTACATACCCTTACTATAAGAGAGGTTGTAAAATACAGATGTGACATTTCGCACAGTTCAAGAGATTGTCAAAAATTCCGGAAAAAATATAAAAAAGTGAACATCTAATCAGTGTGGAGGGCTCACATCCTTCACTGACTGTTAAATTACTTCCTTGCTTCTAGCAAAGTTTAAGATGAAGTACAGATAATAATGAGCTTGCAAAAAATTTCTTATATAATAGAGACAGTAATTTGGGAGTAGTTAAATTTAATATACCTAAATCGTTAAATGAGTTAATAAATGAAAATACAATACTTTAAATCCACCATATCAAGGGCAACTATCCTGAAAATAGTTGAACAAAAAACGCCAGGAAATCCATATGAATTGTCAGCAACTTGGATTGAATCAATAGAAGAATACAACAAGAATGGCAGGATTTTAAGATAATAATACAAGGAGTATATTATGAAATTAGAACCGCTTTACGCAGAAAACATTATAGTAGCCGTCATATATAAAAATGAGTTTAGATGGTATGTAACAGATAAAGAACTATGGTTTTTAGATTATAATAAATTAGATAATGCATATAAAAATTTAGGTATAAGCATTGAAGATAATGACGAAACGGAAGAAAGAAATGGAATAAAAGTATTAGATCATGAAAATGTAGAAGTATTTTTAGTAAGGATTAATCAATATAAAACAACTAAAGAAGAATTAAATTATTTACTACTTGAAAATATTAAAAGGAAAAATGCAGGAGAAGATCTATTAGATTTTAGTCCAATCTTATTAATTAACTTTGATAATAAAATACTATATTCAATGTTTCCAGAACCGGCATCCTACGAAAACTATGTACCAAAAGATTGGAGTGGTACATATGAAGATTTCACTGAATTCATACCTACATCAGAGAAATATTGGATAGATAAGTTTAATAATAATCTACTTTTACTATAATTTAAGTAGGAAAATAGTGATGATAGTATAAGAATTTATTACCTTAATAGAGCTTATGAGATTAATAGAGAAGTAAATAGAGTCACTAAAGCCAGAAATAAAGGAGTAAAATAGTCATGAAATATCCATATAGTTTTGAATTGCTTAACAGTAGTGATTTAGTTATGAGACTTCCTCAAGAAATTAAACTTGTTGAAACTTTTTTAGGAATTGAAGTTACAGCTTTTGGAGATTGGATTTTAGAAGAAATACATAATGTTTTAAACGGAGAAAAAAATTATGTAGTAGTAAATGGCAATATTTGTGGTTTAGAAATTCGGAACGACACAACTACTGTGTTAGACAATTTAGCCGAAGATGGTAAAGGAGAATATTGTGAGATTGAAACAATGGAATTGGTAGAATTAATTCATATTTGGTTAAATAAACGAAAAGAATATAAGAAAGATAAAAAATAAAAGAGTGTAATAATTTAAATAGCTGACCTCTTCATGTGAATTCGACTTTATTTTTTATTCATATACATTTTAATCACAAGGCATATTAATATATGTTCCAAACTTTACGCGTAGGGTTTCCTACGCTATTTATTTTGCTCATTGAGGACAATCTTTCCTTCCCTTCCTATATGTTTTACCCACAACAATAGTTTATATCAAGATATATTTTACATAAAACTACAAATCATTATTTACTGTATTGCCCTTAGTTACGGAAACAATTATACTAGATATAATCAAAATAAATAATCTGAATATTCTCAGAATTAAAGGTGGAAGTTTTACTATCTACAAATAGAATTAGAAATATGTCCACTAAATAGATTAGAAAACGATAATAACATTAGGAGGATTACGATGCCCCAGCTTGATTCATTACATCCCACTGTAGAAAAAATAATCAATAATATTGAAAAAATAATGGTCGGAAAACGAAAAGAAACGATCTTAGCTTTGACAGCTCTCTTAGCTGAAGGTCATGTGCTATTAGAAGATGTTCCTGGTGTCGGAAAAACAATGCTAGTACGTGCTCTTTCTAAATCCATTGATGCTGATTATAAGCGAATTCAATTTACACCTGATTTATTGCCGTCAGATGTAACAGGAGTTTCTATTTATAATCCGAAAGAGCTCCAATTTGAGTTCAAGCCTGGACCAATTATGGGGAATTTTGTACTTGCTGATGAAATTAATCGTACATCTCCAAAGACACAATCTGCTTTACTTGAATGTATGGAAGAAGGAAATATTACAATAGATGGTATTACAAGACCTTTACCAAAGCCGTTCTTTGTCATGGCTACACAAAATCCGGTCGAATATGAAGGAACATATTCTCTACCAGAAGCTCAGCTCGATCGTTTCTTATTGAAACTAAAAATGGGATATCCTACACCAGAAGAAGAATTTGAAATTTTAAACCGGATGGAAAAAACAAATCCACTCTCTCAATTACAGACCATTACTACAATACAAGAATTAATTTATTTACAACAAAGCGTACGGGTAGTAAGTATGGACAAAGCAATTAAGCATTACATTGTAAAGCTTGTTAATCAGACTCGTACGTACAGTTCTATACAGTTAGGTGCAAGTCCACGTGGTTCGATTGCTTTAATGAAAGCTTCACAAGCTTATGCATTTATCCATGGCAGGAATTATGTTATTCCAGACGATGTTAAACTTTTAGCCCCTTACGTTTTAGCACATAGACTCATTATAAAAATGGAAGCAAAATTTGAAGGAATAACTGGCGAACAAGTTATCGCAAAAATCGTTGCACGAACTACCGTGCCTACTCAAAGGACAATGAACCCTTGATGAAACGAATGCTGCGAGCGCTATATCACGTTATGAAGTTATTGCTACTCCCTTTATGCCTAGTCTTAACATTTGTGTACGCTATGTTTCAAGGAGGGTTTGTCAGTTGGTTTTTATTTTACAGCATAATTCCCATTGCTCTTTATTCACTACTACTCCCCTTCTACGCTTTACGGGACGCTGAAGTAAAGCGAATAACAAACCAAAATGGATATGTAGTAGGAGAACAATTTGTAAGCACGATTACAATAAAAAGAAAATTTCCTTTTCCCTTACTTTATTTAGTTATAGAAGATGAACTGCCACCACAATTTATAAGTTGTAAACAAATAAAGATGAATAAGGTAGTACTCTTCCCAGGATTGAAACGAAATATTTCGTTTCAATATGTTATTGACACAATCCCTAGAGGCGAGCACACTTTTTCAAGCGTTCGTGTCAAAACTGGCGATTTATTCGGCATGATGGAGAAAGAAGTAACTTTTTCAGTTCCAGATACATTTTTAGTCTATCCCCAGTATGTAGATATAGCGTATCGACAATTGGAAAATCATTTCGAACAAGGAGCGCTTTCAGCAAATATAAATTCAGCAAAAGACTCTACAATCTCGGTCGGTGTCAGAGACTATAAACCTGGCGATCGCTTTTCATGGATCGATTGGAAAGCAACTGCACGAACAAACAATATTATGACAAAAGAGTTTGAACAACAGCGCAGCCATAATATCATGATATTCATAGACAGAACCGAGTCTCTTCTATTCGAATCAGTCGTCACATTTACTGCCTCTATCGTAAGGGCTGTCTTGAAACAAAATTCACCAGCATCATTCGTGTCTATCGGAAAAGAACAAACTATTTTCCCTTTAGACAATGGAGATACGCAGTTACAACAAATCCTTTGTCATTTAGCAAAAGTACAAGCAGACAGTGTATTCCCGCTCTCCCAGAGTGTAGACATGGAACTAAGAAAAATTTATGAGCCCGTCACGGTTATACTCGTGACCAGTAATCTTTCTCCCGATATTCAAAAGGCGGCTGATTGTGCTGCTATAAGAAATAGAAAATGTATGGTTTTTGTCGTGAAAGAAAAAGCGAATCAACTTTCACACCGAGAACTCAGTATACTAGAAACTCTAAAAAAACGACAAATATTTGTAAACACGGTTTATGAAAACCGGTATACAAACGTGTTTTTTGAGGTGAGCAAATGATGATATTACAAGCAAAATACAAGTGGGATACGAACAGATTCTTCATGCATGCATGTGTATTTCTTCTTTTACTAGAATGGCTAAGACCTCTTATAGGTATTACAAATGTAGGTAGATTAGATATTTTCGTAACATTTATAGGAATTTGCTTCGCTCTCTCTTTTTTTCAAACGAGGTGGCAGATTCCTATAAAAATTGTCACAGTCTTATTTATCATTCATTCCCTATATTATAAAAATGCTTTTATAAATCCATCTTGGCTAACAACATTCTTTTCTAATATGTTTCGAAATTCCTCCCTGTTTTTCCAAGGGAATTTACTAGATATTTCTCCAGTTTTTCCGACGGTTTTATTTTTTCTCTCATTTTGGTTTTTGAGTTCTTTCACTTCATTTTGGATTATTCATAAAAAACGTGGGTTTCTATTCCTTGTATTGACTATTATTTATATCGCAACTTTTCATAACTTACATTTATACAATGCAAACTACGCTATTATTCGTACTGTTGTCATCGGCTTTTTTATGCTTAGTCTTCTTCAAGTAGAACGAATAAAAGAACGTGAACACTTACAAAATTATGCTAGAGAAATCTCAAAATTACTTAGACCACTTACAATATTTATCGTATTATTAGCAACCATTGCATACTTTTCTCCAAAATTTGGCCCTCAATGGCCAAACCCAATGGATTTTTTAAAATTCAACACATCTGAAGCAAGTAAAGAACAAAAAATTTCTACAATTGGGTATGGTTTAGATGACTCGCGATTAGGCGGTCCTTTTAAGGCGGATCCTACAATTGTTTTCACAGCACGAACGCAAAACAAACAATATTGGAGAGTAGAAACAAAAGATTTTTATACAGGAAAAGGCTGGGAAATTTCTGAAAATCCGAAAAAGATTTCTTTTAAAAATAAAAACGACGTCGTAAGCTGGTACGAACAAAATACAAAAATGAAAACGACTGAGGCAACAATTACCATGCAAAAAAGTTACCCTCACCTTACCTATCCAGCAGGATTAGTATCAGTTGAGGCTGCTTCTGATGTATCATACAGTGTTGACTCGTTTTCAGAAAAAATTTATACAATGAATGGAGACTCTTCTACTACTTTACATTCGTATAAAGTAACATATGAGATCCCTGAGTTTTCCATAGAAAACTTGAAAGCTGTAAAAACAAATGAAGGTCAAGAAACAAATCCTTATTTTATGACAAAGTACACACAACTTCCCAAGTCATTACCACAGCGCGTAAAAGACTTGGCTGTCAATCTTACAAATGATAAAGACAACCGATATGATAAAGTATTAGCTATTGAAAATTACTTTACAGACAACTCTTTTACATACGAATCAACGAATGTCTTATTCCCTGCCAAGAGCCAAGATTATGTAGATCAATTCCTTTTCGATACAAAAAGCGGCTACTGTAATAATTTTTCGACGTCTATGATTGTACTACTTCGTTCTACCGGGATTCCTGCTCGCTGGGTAAAAGGCTATACAGAAGGAACTCTTGACAATACACTTGCCTCTGCAGAAGGTGAGGATGTTTATACAATCACGAACGATAATGCACACTCTTGGGTCGAAGTATATTTCCCAGGATACGGATGGATTCCATTCGAACCAACAAAAGGATTTACTAATCCCTATAATTTTATAAATAATACGCCTGCTCCTATTTCACAAAATAGCGAAGCAAATAATTCTAATAACACGCAAATACAACAACGAAATAATGAAGCAAAACTTAAAAGTTTAATAAAAAATACAGAAGAAGCTTCTACTAAAAAGGTCACAAATTCTCAAACTAGTTTGTCTTGGTGGTACGTATTCCTCTCTACGATACTAATTAGTATTATGGGATACATTCTCTTCACCACTAGAATGATATGGAGGACATTTCTTATTATTCATTTCTATAAATACCGAAAAGATGATGCTGTTTATCAAAAAGCTTACGGTGCACTTTTAAAACAATTTGCGAGAATTGGCATGCCACGGGGTGAAAGTCAAACATTCCGAGAATACGCTCTCCATATCGATACACTTTACAACTCGGCCGATATGCAACAACTTACTGCCAGTTATGAGAATGCTATGTATAAACAGGGGCAGGCTGCAGCAGAATGGAAGAAATCCGTACACTTATGGGAAGTGCTTATGAAAAAAGCAGCTTCTCTACCTAAATCAGATGGCTTTGATACAGTAATTTAATCTTGAAAATGTGAGTTTAAAGAAAACGTCTCAAAGAACTACATTGTTCTTTGAGACGTTTTTTAATAAAGTGAAACTCCTAATTATTCTCCAAGTACCTTCTCAATCTCAACCTCTAAATCTACCGGCTTCGTCTGTGGCGCAAAACGCCCTACTACTTTCCCGTCTTTTCCAATTAAAAACTTCGTAAAATTCCATTTCACTGCTTTCATACCGAGTAAACCTGGTGCTTGTTCTGTCATGTATGTATATAAAGGATGAGCCTTATCACCTTTCACATCAACCTTTGCAAACATTGGGAAGTTTACACCGTAGTTTAATTCACAAAAACTAGTAATGTCCGCTTCTGTACCTGGTTCTTGTCCTCCAAATTGGTTACAAGGGAATCCGAGTATTTCAAGTCCTTGGTCTTTATATTTATCATACACCTCTTGTAATCCTTTATATTGCGGTGTGAAACCACATTTACTAGCTACATTTACAATAAGAAGTGCTTTTCCTTCGTAATCTTTTAACGATTTTTCTTCACCGGTAATTGTTTTAGCTGAAAAATCATAAACTGTCATTGTCTTTGCCCCTCTCTTCACTATCATTCTATGTTTATACTATACTACATTCGTGAATATACATCTCTTATTACGTACTTATAAGATATAATGATAACGCTTTATTTCCGTTCAAAATTCGACACATACTACTAGACTTTTATGATGGAAAGTTTTACAATTGAAATGTGAACAAAATGTGACAGTTTATATTCCATTATAAAAGAAAAGGATGGTGTCCATTATGAAAACTGCACAACATGAAACGATTTCAAATCGCGAGTTTTATTTCGTACTATATATGATGTTATTGTATGTTACTGGCTGGGTAATCGATGTAAATGGTTTATTCTTAAGCTCCTACTTTAATTTAGCAGGAGAAATTATGCTTCCATTAGTAGGCGGGATTGTTGGACTGTTCATTATGTCTATTAATAAACAACAAACGAAATAATAATATTACAAAAAGGCAGAAGACGAGCTTCGTTTTCTGCCTTTTTTCTATTTTAGCGTATAATAGAAACATGCAGTATATAAGGAGTGGTAAATATGAAAAAAGTAGAGCAATTATCTTCTCACCTATATCTGATTGATGATTTCGATTTACAACATAATGAACGAACTGGTACGTACGTTTTATTAGGTGACGATATTACTTTAATTGAAACTTGTGCAGCCCCTTCTCTTCCGTATATTTTAGAAGGCTTACAACAATTACATATTGATTTAAACGCAGTTAAAAACATTATCGTTACACACGTTCATTTAGATCACGCAGGGGCTGCTGGTTTAATGATGGAAAAGTGCCCAAATGCTACTTTATATGTGCATTCTCGCGGTGCTCGTCATATGATTGACCCAACAAAACTCATTTTAGGTGCAAAAGCTGTATACAAAGAAGATTTTGATAAACTATTTGATCCAATTCTTCCTATAGAAGAAGAACGTGTTCGTATTGTACAACATGGTGATACGTTAAAAATTGCCGAAGAACGTATCCTTACATTTTACGATACACCGGGGCATGCTAAGCACCATATTAGCATTCACGATTCATTAACAAACGGGATTTTCACTGGTGATACAATTGGAATTTATTATAGAGAACTCGCAAACGTTGGTGTAGAACTGTATCTACCATCAACGTCCCCTTCACAATTTCAACCAGATGCGATGATTGCTTCTAAAAATCATATTCAAAGTATGGATGTAGATACTATTTATTTCGGTCATTACGGCGCATCCTCTCATGTTACAGAAGTATACAATCAACTGGAACATTGGCTACCTATTTTCGTTCAGACTGGTAAGGAAGTCTTTGAAAAGTATAATGATTTCGATGAAGCGACTAAAGCTTTACAAACTTTGTTAATGGATAAAATCTCTTCTCATCTTACAAGGTTAAACGTTCCATCAGATCATTCCGTTTATAATATTTTACATCTAGATATAGAAATTAGTGCAATGGGCATTATTGATTATTTCACGAAGCAAGAAAAAGCAAACTCCACTATTAACTAACAGTAAAAGAAGAGATATACAACAGTAGTTATTGTATATCTCTTCTTTTTTTGAATATATTTTGAGTAAAGGATGGTGGAATATAATGCAAAAAGTGATGCTATACCTCTGCTTTACATTATTTATCGTCTTATTATTATTTGTAGGAGTAAAAATTCAATTTTATTTAGATACAGACACGCAAGTGAACTTTAACGTTTATCCAAGATTATTCTACTTTACACTCTTCCCTCTTATAGTTGGCATTTTATTACGATTCCTTCAATCTATTAATCGCGAAACAAGTAAACAAAACTGGAGCTTTCAACCGGATAAATTTATTGCTATTACAGTGCCTACACTATTCATTTCCTTTTCCCCAGCACTACTCTTTTCACCACTTGCAGAATACCTACCTTATTTAGTTAATATTATTCTAATAAATACAACTTTTGTTACGATAATTAGTTTAATAGCTGGTTATTCCCTTTTAGATTGTTTTATACAAAAAGATAATGCAAATATGAAAAAATATAATTGAACACTCTTTTTTTGTTTTAATAAAAAAGCTCAAAGCTAAAGCATTGAGCTTTTTACTTATCTCACCTTTTCATCTACATACTCCATAAACTGCTCCGCTTGAATAAATCTTTCTTTGTACGCCTCAGGTACTTCTTCTACTTTCATCCCACCAGTTGATTTTGTCTTCACTTGTACGATTTCATATGTCATTAAAGCTTCCACATAACGGTCAAACTCTTTTTGTGTTAATACTTCTTTACTAGACTTATGACCATTTAATTTATCAAAGTATGGCTGAAGACCCATACTTACCTTTTTCATTTCTTCTCTTTTTGCTGGTGATAATTGATCATAATCAATATTACCGTTCGAATCTCCGTATGCAAGCTTTGCATTTGTTAATTTTTTTAGTTCTTTTGTAAACTCTTCATATTCTTTCGCACCCATTTCATTTTTTGCTTCTGATAATTTTGCACTAAAACGCATATACGCCTCTAATGTCATCGTTCCGGCATGTTTTTTTAAATTCTCGAAAGATCCGTATATACCGTCCGCCATAATAGATTGATACGCAAAACCTGTCGTCGGGATTAAAAGAGCTGCTGCAAGTACTCCTGCGATAAGGCGTTTCTTCCTCTTACTCCGCCCGTGCTTCATTTTTATTTGTACAATTACTTTTTCTTTTAAATCCGGCGGGGCAACAATACCCTTTGCTTCTTCTTGTATAGATTCCCTAACTCTACAATCTAAACTCATTTCACATTCCCTACCTCTCCTAAAAAGATTTCTTCTACTTGCTCTTTTTGACGTAGTTTCTTTAATGCCGCATGAATTCTAGATTTCACTGTACCAATTGGAATATGTAATATTTGTGCTACTTCTTCTTGTGAATAATCGTGTAAGTATCTTAAGATAATAACTTGTTTCAATTTATACGGTAATTTATGAATGAGTTCAATTAGTTTTTGGTTTGATATTTTACTTACAACAGCGTTAGAAAAATCAATTTGTACTGGTTTTCTTTGCTCGTCTGCTTTTTTTATAATGCGTAGTCGCATCCACCTCTTTCTTCTATATGAATGAATTTGTTTAATCGCAAGTCCAATTAGCCAAGGACGAAATGGCTTCTCGCTATCATACTTACGAAGCGATTCATATAGTTGTATGTATATTTCTTGAACGACATCATCTACATCCGTTTTATCTTCAATTAAAAAATGTGCTGTTTTATATACTTCTTGAATCGTTTTATCATACAACTTGCTATATGCTTCTTTATTTCCTGATAAAGTTAATTGGATTAAATGTGCGTAATCTATTTCACCCTTCATATTCCAGCCCTCCTTTGTCTTACACTATATATTGGCAGGTAATTCATATTTCGTTCGATTTTTTTAAAGTTTTTTTATATAAATTAATATTATGATTCATTGAGTTCATAAGCTTCACTTATAACCACACATAACTATTATATATTTTTCCAATTTCTGATAAAGATTTAAAATAATTTATATAGTCAAATTTAGGAGGATATATGATGAAAGCTATCGTTGTAACGTCGTTCGGTGGTCCTGAAGTGATGAAATATACAGATTTGGATATACCGGCTATTCCAGAAGATCAAGTTTTAATTCGCGTTGTTGCTACTAGTGTAAATTTCGCTGATATTAAATCACGTTATGGTAAAAAAGGAAATAAAGCACTACCTTTTATTCCAGGTATAGATGCCACTGGTATTGTAGAACGTGTCGGTTCTCATGTGAAAAATATTCACCCTGGACAACGTGTCATTGCTTTTCCTCAAAATGGATCTTACGCAGAATACGTTGTTGCAAATGAAAATCTTACTTTCGTATTACCCCATGAAGTTGACTTTCAAACTGCAGCCGCTTGTCCAATCGTATCTTTTACAAGCTATAATTTACTCGCAAATGTTGCAAGGCTTCAACAAGGTGAATCTGTACTCATTCATGCAGCTGCTGGCGGAATTGGCACTACTGCTATTCAACTTGCTAAACTATTAGGGGCTAGGACAGTTATAGGCACTGTCGGAAGTGAAGCAAAAAAAGAAATTGCTTTAGATGCTGGAGCTGATTATGTAATTTGTCATCAAGCTGAAGATTTTGTAAAGAAAGTCAATGGGCTGACAAACGGAGAAGGAGTGAATATCATTTTGGACTCTATTTCTGGAACTGTTTCTGAAAGAAGTTTAAACTGCCTTGCTGATTACGGTCGCCTCGTTCATTTCGGTAATGCTAGCGGTGAAATTGGTAACTTTCAAACGAAAGATTTACATGCAAGTTGTCGCTCTATACTCGGTTTTAGCTTTGGAACCACACGAAAAAAGCGTCCTGAACTGCTCCAAGAAACTGCAAATGAAGTTTTCCGTTATTTGCGTGACGGACGTTTACAAATTAAGGCTACGAAATCTTTTCCACTTCAAAATGCAGGGAAAGCACATGAATGGGTCGAAAGTAGAAAAAGTACAGGGAAAGTAATACTAACTGTTTAGTCCTCTTCCTGAAATGAATACTGGAAACAGAGGTGGCATTCATGGGATCACGAATTATGCATGTTATTATCGCTAGTGGTATTGCTGAGAAACTATCAATTCACGATAAGACTTCTTTCTTACTTGGAGCTGTAGCCCCTGATGCTGTTCATTCAAAAAAAGAAAAAGGAACCTCACATTTTTATGCCGGTACAACGAAGAACTATACGAGAAGAATAGATTATGATTCATTTTTTCATAAATATGAATCACATATAGATTCCCCATTTATTTTAGGCTATTATACCCACCTCATTGCCGATGATAATTGGCTAAGTGGATTTTTTCTACCTTGGCTAAAAAATAGAATAGAGAATGACGAAACTATCGCACCCCTGTACTATAACGATTTTAAATTGTTAAATGCAAAGTTGCTTCATCATTACGATCAAGAACAACAGCTTTTCTCTCTTCTCAATCAAGAGGCTCACATTGTGGATATTGAAGAGGTTTCTAAAGAAAACGTTTTAGCTTTTCGAAAGTATCTTTTTGAAGATATGTTGTATCCAAAGCAACATTTGCATGAAGACTTACAAGTATTTACGTTTGACCAAATCGTTGGCTATATTGAGACAGCTATTGAAAAAGGAGTATTTTTTATTAAACAACTCTCTAATGAAAAATCCACTTCAAAAATTTAATCCCCCTCAAATATATTTGAGGGGGATTTTCACATAGCAATATTATTATTGGTTCTTCTCCATAACCGCAAAATAATTCCCTTCGCTATCAGCAAAGTTAAACACTTTACCAGAAGGCATAGTTACCATTTCTCCAACAGTAACATTTTTATTTGTTAAATCTGTATATAGTTGATCAAGATTTTCTGAGAAGAACATTAAAGACGGTGTACCAAGATTCAATTCTGGGCTCATTTTCGAAATAACTTCTTTATTATGTAATATAATGCTCGTTTCCGCACCGCTTTTCGGAGCGATTTCAATCCATCTCATTCCTTGCTTATTATCTTCCTCTGCAACTACATAAAACCCTACCTTCTCCGTCCAAAAATTTACTGCCTCATCTTGATTATTTACATATAACATAATTTGTCCTACTTTATGGATCATTACATTTCCCCCTAATGGTTTTTATATTCTATGTAGCTTTCTACAAATACTATCGTTATTCCTTTTGAGTTGGTATGTACTTCTTTGCAAAATTTATCGACTGACTCATCCCATCCAGTTCATCAAAATAATCATTTCTTTCAATCATGTTATATCCGTCGAATCCAATTTTATCTAATACTTTGAAGAATATATCGAAATCTACTTCACCATTCCCTGCTGCGACTTCAATATACTTACTTGAACTATCGCTTTTCACCTTTGTACAATCTTTAATATGAGTTTGTACTATATAATCTTTTAATAGTAATAAACCTTCTCCCGGATTTTCATTTACATCACTTATTAAATTTGCTGGGTCAAAGTTAACAGCTAGTCCTTTCGAGTTTGCAGTTTCTAAAAATTGTTTTAATACTATTGCTTTTTCAGATCCCGTCTCAATAGCAAAGACTCCCCCAAATTTGAACGCTAATTCCCCTATCTCATAACAAACCCGTACCATTTTATCATAGTAGGCACTTTTTTCATCATCTGGAACTTTCCCAATATGAGCTGTTATGTTCTTTGCCCCAAGCTCCAAACCTCTGTCAGTAATATATTTAAACTGATCTATTGCACTCTCAGCTTCTATTCCCATAATTCCATTTTCTCCAAAACTAATTGCTAATGATGGAATCTTTATTCCATTAAAAGATACGCTTTTCTTTAAAGCATTCCACTCTGCCATTGGAATATTAGCTAAGTTAAAGTTTTTATTCATAGCATATAATTGAATATATTCTAACCCCCATTCTCTCGCCTTTTTTATTCCTTCGTTTACTTCAATATATTTTGTATTCAAAAACATTCCTAATTTCCTATCCATATATGTACCTTCTTTTTATTATTTCGCATCATTTTAATATTCGACTTTTTTATATTATTTCCTCGTATAAACCAAATAAATAAACTACCCTTTTTTCGATACTCCCAGTAGAAGCATATATATGATAGGCACATTAAAAACACTAATACAATTCCCATTATCACTTGTTTACAAACAAAAAAGACGTAACTACAAATAGTTACGCCTTCTCCATCATTTATCTAGGCTTTTTCTTCCCAGTAAATGCTGGTTTCTTTTTCTTTGGTGCTTTCGGTTTCGTTTCTACGAATGATCCTTTGAACATTTCTTGCTTCGTAAATACGATGCCTAGTTTTTTCGCAAATTGCAGTAATTTGCGCTCTTCTTGTGGAGTTACAAGAGATACGACAGTTCCTTCTTTACCCATACGTCCAGTACGTCCTGAGCGGTGAATATATTGGTCTACTGTGTCTGGTAACTCTAGATGAATTACATGTGTTAAATCGTCAATATCGATACCGCGCGCTGCAATATCAGTAGCAAGTAGAATTTCTAATTTCCCTCCGCGGAAAGCACGCATTGTCGCTTCGCGCTCTTGTTTACTTGCTTCTGCATGAAGAGCCGCCGCTTTCATTTTACGGAATTTCAATTTCTCTGTAATTTCATCTAAACGGAATGGATCGTTTAAGAAAGCAACTGCTTTTACATCGCCCATATGCATAATTCTTCTTACGTAATCATTTTTTTCGCGTCGCTCACAAATGATATACGTATGCTCAACTAAGCTTTTTGATTCTGCACGTGTTACACGTACTAATTGTGGTTCCACTGCTAAATCACGTGCCGCATCTTCTGCCGCTTTTGTCATTGTCGCCGAGAAGAATACTAATTGACGATCGCGCATCGTTGATTTAATTACATCTTGCACTGCGCCCATCATTTTTTGCTTTACAATTTGATCAAACTCATCAAATACAATTGTTTTTACTTCATGCATTTTTAGCTTTTTCATACGAATTAATTCTAAAATACGGCCTGGTGAACCGACAATTACTCTTGGGTGTTTCTTTAATTTTTCAACTTGGCGCTTAATATCTGCACCACCAATTAAAGATGCACCTGAAATTTCAGTTCCTGCTGTAAACTTTTGAACCTCTTCATGAATTTGCATTACAAGTTCACGTGTTGGCGCTAAAACAACAACTTGTGGCTGTTTTACTTCAGGATTAATTTTATGTAAAAGTGGTAATAAGTACGCTAATGTTTTTCCTGTTCCAGTTGGAGATTCAGCTATAACGTCTTGTCCTTCTAAAATAGTTGGAATCGCTTGTTTTTGAATTTCAGTTAACTCTTTAAAACCAGCCTTCTCCCAAGCTTGTTGTAAAAATGGTTGCATATCTTTTATCATTTGTTTTTCTCCTTTATCTCTATTTTTGAAGAAAATGCTGTATTGTTCGCACCGTTTCTATCATGTGTGAAATAACAGCTATTAAATCATCAACATGGTCTTCTGTAATCGCTTTTTGAAATAGAACCTCTACCTTATTATGATATGAAATCGCTCGCTTATTATATTCGTATGAAACTTTCTGCATAATCATTCTTTCTTTTCCCCATATAGAACGCATTAATGTTTCAATTTCTTCGCATTTTACTTCTGGTTGTTCTAACGGGAATGAAAATGCTAGCTTCATTTCACAACCTGGTGTAAACTGAGGCACTTCTAGTATTTCACCAGACAAGTTCTTTGCATCCACAGATAATGAAAATGTTGCTTCTACTAATGGTTCAAACGGTTCTGTTAATTGAAATGAGATATGATATATACGACTTAATGAAGCAAGATCCATCATATCTTTTCGATCTGTTACAAGAATATCTCCATGTAGATCAAAATCATACACAGCACCTTCTACGATTACTTTTAAATTGTCAAAAGCAGTTGGATCAAACATAATTTCCTCCAAAAAACAGGCGCCTTTCGATGGAAAGGCGCCACTTGATGTATATATAGTTTACAGATAAACGAGATGAATTACAACCTTTTAGAATAAACCTACTGCTTTTCCATCTTCATTTACATCCATTTGAAGTGCTGCTGGTTGTTTTGGAAGACCTGGCATTGTTAACATTGTACCTGTTAACGCAACGATAAAACCTGCACCGATAGATGGTTTTAACTCACGAATTGTAACAATAAAGTCAGATGGACGACCTAATTTTGTTGCATCGTCAGAAAGAGAGTATTGTGTTTTCGCCATACAAACTGGTAGGTTACTCCAACCTTCTCCTTCATATTGAGCTAATTGCTTACGTGCTTTCGGAGCAAATTCAATATCTTTTGCGCCATATACTTTTTGAGCAATTGTACGAATTTTTTCTTCTAAGGGTAATTCTAATTCATAAAGTGGTGCGTAGTTGTTTTCACCTTTTTCGATTTCTTTTAGTACTTTTTCAGCAAGGTCAACTCCGCCTTGGCCACCTTTCTCCCAAACTTCTGTTAAGGATACTGCATAGCCACGCTCATTACACCACTCTTGTAAGTATGTAACTTCTGCATCTGTATCTGTAATGAATTTATTAATTGCAATTACGAAAGGCACACCGAAGCTTTGAATTGTTTCAACATGCTTCTGTAAGTTTTCCATACCTTTTGCTAATGCATCTACATTTTCTTCTTTTAATTGATCTTTTGCAACGCCGCCATGCATTTTAAGCGCACGAATCGTCGCAACAATAACAACTGCTTCTGGTTTAATGCCAGCTGCACGAGCTTTAATATCTAAAAACTTCTCAGCGCCTAAATCAGCACCGAATCCAGCTTCTGTAATAACATAATCACCTAATTTTGCTGCCATTGTTGTAGCGATAACACTGTTACAACCGTGAGCGATATTCGCAAATGGTCCGCCATGAATGATAGCTGGTGTATTTTCTAACGTTTGTACTAAGTTCGGCTTTAATGCGTCTTTTAATAATAGTGTTAACGCACCTTCTACACCTAAATCTTTAACCGTTACAGGTTGATTTGCAAAGTTATAGGCAACTACGATGCGAGATAAACGTGCTTTTAAGTCTTGAATATCTGTTGCAAGGCAGAACACGGCCATAATTTCAGATGCTACTGTAATGTCAAAACCGTCTTCACGTGGTACACCTTGTACAGGTCCACCAAGACCAATTACTACGTTACGAAGGGCACGATCATTTAAGTCAACGCAGCGTTTCCAAACGATTTTACGCGTATCAATTCCAAGTGTGTTTCCTTGTTGGATATGATTATCAATAAACGCTGCTAATGCGTTATTGGCAGTTGTGATCGCATGGATATCTCCAGTAAAGTGAAGGTTAATGTCTTCCATTGGTACGACTTGTGAAAAACCGCCACCTGCTGCTCCACCTTTTAATCCCATCGTCGGTCCAAGAGATGGTTCACGAAGTGCAATTACTGTTTTCTTACCAATTTTGTTAAAAGCTTGACCTAAACCAACTGTTACTGTTGATTTACCTTCTCCAGCTGGAGTTGGGTTAATTGCTGTTACTAAAACAACTTTACCGTCTTTCTCATCTTGTAAGCGCTTAAAAATATCAAGAGATAACTTACCTTTATAATGCCCGTATGGCTCTAATTCATATTCTAAAATATTTAAATCAGCTGCAATTTCTTGAATCTTCTTCATACTCGCTTCTTGTGCGATTTCAATATCGGATTTCACTGTTGTAGTAGTTGTCATATACCCTAGTCCCCCTTTAATTGGTTCTGATGATATTGTATCAGTTTTTTGTATTTTCTGCACTTATTTACCTCCTAAAAATTCTTTCATTTCTTTATACGTTTTTTAACATAAATACCCATAAGAATGTTAACGATTGTTGCAACTCTGTAGGTAGTTGACCTAACATCTTCTCGTTTACTCCGCGCTTATATACGCCGATGCCATCTACAACTTTAAAACCTTGTTCTTTCGCTAACTGTTCAAATTCCCAAGGCATCATTGTATTACAAACAACGTCTTTTCCGTACAAGCGAGGATAACTATTCTCTCGTGGCTTTGCTGTCGGTCCTAAAATTGCAATACATGCATATCCATCTTTCTTTAACACACGCTTTATTTCATTTAACGCTCGTAATGGATCTTCCGTCCATTCTAAAGAATTAATTGCCATAATTGATTCAAATTGCTCATTTTCAAATGGTAATGCAGAAAGATCTCCTTTTATAAAAGATAAATTCGGTCCTTCTCCGCGTTCCTTACCTTTTTGAATCATCACTTCCGATAAATCTACTCCCACTGCTTTATAGCCTGCGCGACTTAATTTATATGTACCGTACCCATCACCACAACCAACATCGAGCACTAGTGCTTCTTTCTTCACGTATTGTTCAAAAAACGGAATAATTGTGCTCCTACTCCCGCTGTCCCACATCTCTTGACTATTTTGATTCCAAAACTCTGCACTACTATCCCATTTCTTTTCTGCTGATTCATGCCAATTAAATTTCGTCATACATTCCCCTACCTTCACGTATTATCATTCATTTCATTCTACATCATTTTCCAAAATTCCTGTTTTATCCCGCTTGCAGTAAGATACCTACCTCAAAATTCAATGGATGCGGACCAGTTAATGGGAGAGAACTGCTCATAAAAATCCAATTGTTGCTGGCTGATAATCAGTCCTAGTGGAAAAATCCCACACTTTATCTTCACTAGGAGATGGATATGTTAACGATGGAATGCGTATTCTCCAATTTTTGCTTTACTTGGGTTTAACTCATACTCATGCTCTTCTCATTTTGAAAGATACTATAGATACACCCAATTGAAAGAGAGGGATGTACATGCGAAGAAAGAGAAATCATCATTTTAAAAGTGGTGAAAAAAACGAAGAGTATGCTGCTGAAATATCACCAGCTGGCATTCCAATTAGACATAAGCGTAAAGAAATTGCAAATGAGATAGAAGGTACAAATACCGGCGCAATGGTAGGCTATGTCGCTTTATTTCTTTCGTTATTCTCCATTGCTTTTTATCCCGTTACGCTCGGCTCCCTAGCAATTTTAGTTGGCTTATTAGCTGTCAATTTCGGAGCAAGAACACTTGGATATACAGCAATTGGTTTTGGTAGTTTTTCTGTTTTATTTACTTTACTTTATCCGCTTGCTTTGTCAGCGTTTTAAAAAAACACACCAAGTTATACTTGGTGTGTTCATTCGTGATACAACATAATATGACCGCATCCACAACAATGTTTCGCTGTAATTTCTTGAAACACTGGATAATTTTCTTCATCTCGATGCTCAATAAATACTTTTTCAAATCGATACATGTTTGGTGCATATGCCCAATCTTGTTTCGTACGTGCATATAACGTTGAGGAAAAAAACTCCTCACCACCGCAAACGATACATGTGTTCTTCATCGCTATCCCTCCTATGCTTGTCTTACTTCATCTATATGAACATAAGCATAAAAAAAAGACCTTCTATTATGAACTGAACCCAAAAAATTAGACAAATATATTAAGCAGCTACTAAGGATTGAACTCTGTATTGCACAGGGGACAATCCTTTTAGTTTTG
>NZ_JAKUGE010000037.1:0-50124 GCF_022663795.1 Bacillus cereus group sp. BfR-BA-01349 | reverse complement strand
GATGGGACGCCGTATGACGGGAAACTGTCACGTACGGTGTTAGGTGGGGGAAAAGGTGGAGATGATATCAAAGCTTTACCTATCACGCACATCAAGTACACGGTGTACTCGTTGTTTATATTTGCCGAGAATTTCATGGTGAACTTGTATGCGATCAAAGTGAATCGAAAGAATTACGCTTCTTTCCGCTTGATGAGTTACCTAGTAATCTCCCTTCTGTTATTGAGAGGATTATTACAGATTATCTAAAAAAATAAGGGAACGCTTAACGTTCCCTCTCAAATCCAATCCGTTTTTTAATTTCTGCTAAATTTATCTTCGCAATAGCGCGTGCCTTCTCAGCACCGTTTTCCAACGCTTCATATAATAAATTCGTTTCATTCATATACATAGTGTATTTCTCACGAGGTCCAGCTAACTCACGATCTACAACGCGAAACAACTCTTTTTTCACATCGCCCCATCCGATTCCAGTCTCATATTTTTCACGTAATGACTGTACTTCGTCTTCTGTCGCAAATTCTTTATAAATTGTAAATAAGGTTTCTAGTTCTTTCGGTTCATTTGGAAGTGAAGAATCTGTTTTGATTTTAAATATTAATTTTCGTAGTTTTTCTTGCTTTGCAAATAATGGGATCACATTTCCGTAACTTTTACTCATCTTCCTTCCGTCAAGACCAGGTAAAATAGCTCCTTCTTCTTGTATAACATACTCTGGAAGTGTAAATGCCGTGCCAAATGTATGATTAAAATAAGTCGCAATATCACGCGCAATTTCAATATGCTGAATTTGGTCTTTTCCAACTGGTACATGAGTAGCTTGAAATAATAATATGTCAGCTGCCATTAAAATCGGGTACGTGTATAACCCCATATTCACTCCCGCATCGACCTCTAACCCTGCTTCTTTATTTTGTTCCACCTTCGCTTTATACGCATGAGCACGGTTCATAAGACCTTTCGGAGTTAGGCAAGCTAAAATCCAAGCTAATTCTAGAATCTCTGGCACTTCTGTTTGTCGATAAAAAATAACATCTTCTCCAATTCCAAGTGATAACCAAGTAGCTGCTACCTCTTTCGTATAACTGCTGAACTTTTCTGAATCATGCACAGCATTTAATGCATGATAATCAGCTATAAAGTACAATGCTTTTCCTTCATTATTCTTTGACATTTGTAATGCAGGTTTAATCGCACCAATATAATTTCCTAAATGCGGATAACCTGTCGGCTTAATTCCTGTTAACATTATTTTTTCACTCACACTAACTCCCCCTTTCTCAAAATAAAAAGAGCCCCTCATCCTAAAAAAAGGACGAGAGACTCCCGCGGTACCACCTTAATTAGCTATCATTAGCTCACTTCATACTTCAATAACGTGAAGTAACCGTCTTTACCTACTCATTTCAGTTAGAAGCTCTAGAGCCCATTCCATATTCATCCCTTACTGATTCTCACCACATATCAGCTCTCTGAAAAGTTTCGAATATGTACTCTTCTCTTTCATTGCTTTTTCGTTATTTTTTACAGTTTATCACATTTCGCTTCCAAACAAACCCGATTTTTCTATTTTATATAGCAGGAATTTCCACTTCTATTGTCTAATGTTATATAGGTTTGCAGAAATATTCGAAACAACTTTGGAGGTTTTTTCATGGTAAAATATATATCCATTTTAGGTTCCACAGGATCTATCGGCACATCTGCATTAGATGTCGTTTCAGCTCATCCTGAACATTTTAAAATTGTCGGTTTAACCGCAAATTATAATATCGATCTTCTTGAGCAACAAATCAAAACATTTCAACCTCGCATTGTAAGCGTTGCGACAAAAGACTTAGCAGACACGCTTCGTACGCGTATTTCAGCGAATACAAAAATCACATACGGAACTGATGGCTTAATTGCGGTAGCTACTCACCCTGATTCAAATCTTGTATTAAGTTCTGTTGTCGGAGTTTCCGGACTACTTCCAACGATTGAAGCATTAAAGGTGAAGAAAGATATTGCCATCGCTAATAAAGAAACGTTAGTTGCAGCTGGACATATCGTAACTGAACTAGCGCAACAAAACGGATGTCGCTTAATTCCAGTAGATAGCGAACATTCAGCTATTTTCCAATGTTTAAACGGAGAAAATAATAAAGAAATTGACAAATTAATTGTTACAGCTTCTGGCGGTGCATTCCGTGATAAAACACGTGAAGAAATGAAAACTTTACAAGCAAAAGATGCTTTAAAGCACCCAAACTGGTTAATGGGCGCAAAACTAACGATTGATTCTGCCACATTAATGAATAAAGGGTTTGAAGTAATGGAAGCGAGATGGCTATTTGATATTCCGTATGAAAAAATTGATGTAATGATTCATAAAGAAAGTATCATTCATTCTTTAGTAGAATTTATTGATGGATCAGTTATGGCACAGCTCGGTGCTCCTGATATGAGAATGCCGATTCAATATGCGTTTCACTATCCTACTCGGCTACCTTCTTCCTATGAAAAATTAAATTTATTAGAAATCGGTAGTTTACATTTTGAAAAACCAGATTTAGAGAAGTTCCCTTGCCTACAATACGCATATGAATGTGGCAAAATCGGTGGTACTACTCCCGCTGTATTAAATGCAGCAAACGAAATTGCGAATGCACTATTCTTAAAAAATGAAATTGTCTTTTTCGATATTGAAAAAACAATTTACAAAACAGTTGAAGCTCATCATAACGTAAAAGATCCTTCACTAGATGCTATATTAGAAGCGGATCAATGGGCGCGCCAATATGCAAATGAATTGTTAATAAAAAAGAGCTAAAACAGATACTACTGTTTTAGCTCTTTTTTCACGTATTCAACTTAACAAATCTATAACCGTGCGTCACTAACACTTTTAATATCGCATATCCTGGAATGGCTAAAATAATGCCCATAATCCCGAATAAGTTTCCGGCAGTTAAAATGATAAAAATGATAGTAATCGGATGAATGTCTAACTTTTTCCCCATAACTTGTGGAGAAATAAATTTACCTTCTGCTAATTGTACAACCATCATAACAATAATTACTTTTAACACCATTGCTGGCGAGTCGATAAATGCGATAATTAACGCTGGTGTAATCGCGATAATTGGGCCTACGTACGGAACGATATTTACAATCATCGCTAAAATTGCAAGTAGTACCGCATATTTTATACCGATAATAAGGTAACCGATTAATAGCATAATACCGATAAACAAGCTCACGATAATTTGCCCTCTAATATACGAGCTAATCGCATAGTGCATATCATCTAGTATTCTCATTGCTGCTGGTTGTCTTTGCTCTGAAATGAACTTTAAGAAGTGATTCGGCAATTGTTCGCCATCTTTTAAAAGATAGAACAATATAAATGGAACCATTACAAATGTTAAAACAACCTCTGTAATAGTACTCAAAAATCCAGTTACATTCCCAGTTACTGATGATAATGACTTTGTAAAATCAACTGTATAGTCTTTTACCATATTCGCAACATTAATATTTAAATTCTCCTGAATTTTACCGAGTAAATTACTTTCCCCGAATCTACGTGCTGCTTGTTCAATCTCATGGCCAAAATACGGTAAGTTATCAATTAATGCATCAATTTGATCTTTAATAATAGGGATAACCGTTACAACTAAAAATACAAATAATCCTAGTACGATTAAATATATAGAAGCTATCGATACGATTCTTGAAACACCTTTCTTTTCTAAAAGCGAAACGAATGGATGTAAAATATAGAATAGTACGCCTGCTAATAGTACTGGGAAGAAAATTGTTTTTAAAAATACGATAAACGGTGTAAAAACAAATGATATTTTTGTTAGCAATAAAATATTAATGAACAATAACGCAAATCCAAGTAATACCGCCAAATAATTTTGTTCTCTAAAAAACTTTCTTAACTTATCTCTTTTTCTTATATTTATTTTCTCCAATGAAACCACCTCTTCGAATGATGAAAAGCCCTTATTCAGGGCTCTTCATCATAATCTATATATCTATTTCTTTGCAGCTTTCACTACAAATGATACAATAAAAATTAACACGATTGCACCTAATAATGCTGGCACGACATGAATCCCACCAAATGATGGCCCAAAGGATCCAAATAATCTACCACCTAACGAAGCACCTAATAAACCTGCGATAATATTTCCGAACATACCACCTGGGAAATTTTTACCCGTTATAGAACTAGCAATTGCACCTATAATAGCACCAACTAAAAATGTGATAATCCATCCCACTTTTAGTCCTCCATTTCTATTATAGTTTGTATGATTTAATACAAACATATGTATTTATCATTGCTAATCATATTTCACTATAGAAATATATTTACTACTATTTTACATATGGAGATACATATATTATATGCAAAAAAGAAAAATATTGTCAAACTCACCCATAAAGCAATTATATTTATATACCATATTTAAAGGAGGCTTCATTATCTATGATTCTTAAGTTAAATTCCACTTCTTTTGAAGTAGCAACATCCATTTTACAGGTTCAAATTCCAGCTTATAAAGTTGAAGCAGACTACTTAAATAGTACTGCCATACCTCGTTTATATGATACTGTAAACGATATTCAAAGTTGTGTTGAAACATTCTATGGATATTTTTCTGAAAATAAACTTGTCGGTTTTATTTCTTTTGTACAAGAAGAAAAACTAATCGATATCCACAGGTTAGTTGTATCCCCCGATTTTTTTCAAAAAGGAATCGCAACGAAACTCCTAATTTATATATTTAACATGTTTCCCTCTTCAATGACATACATTGTACAAACAGGTAAAGCGAATACCCCTGCTATTACTTTATATAAAAAACACGGATTCATTACAGTATCAGATACAATACTTCCTGACGGTATGATTCTTACACAATTAAAAAAGACAGAATACACAAAATAATTTGACTTGTTTGCTCCTTTATGTTATTTTTTACTTTATAAAACCTTTTGCTGAGTCCAAATTTTGGAGCGGGGGAACCATTTTTGTAGCTATGCTACTTGGGGCGAATCTTTTTTAAGTAGGGAAACTCTCACTTCCCGAGTCCGACAGCTAACCTCGTAAGCGTAATGGGAGAGGAAGGTGCTTTTTGCCTATGTTACACATTTTGCCTCCTTAATTATAAATATGGGATCGATATCAAATAGTCACCTATATTTATAGAAAAGGAGAATGTATTATGTTACGTTTATCTGATCACGCAATAAAAATGATGGAGCAAAGACTCCGAATTGAAAAACAACGCACATATCAAGCAAATAAAGTTGTAGATAACTTACATCACAAATACTTCTTTCAGCATATTTTTCAACCGAAAAGATAAAGTAAATGTTTATTTAATATTAAAAAACACAAGGTGTGTCTTACAAAGGCATTCCTTGTGTTTTTTATATTCTTTATAAAATTCTCACTACATTTAAGCTTGCTGTAATGGCACCTGCTATAGTAGTCACATGCCCTACACCTAACGGGCCATTTTGTAATATTAATGTTGAATTGGCACTCGTCACATTCACAAGAAGTGTATTTGAAATGGCTGGTTCGATTACTACAGTTGATGTCGTTACGTTTTGTATAAAACTCCCTGTTAGTTGCGTTCCATTTAATAGCAACCTAACAGATATTGTCTCATTCCCACCAGTCGCGTCCCCTTGGAAATAGTAGCTTACTAAATATATTCCTGGTGTGGATACTGTGACAGTTGTAGCACTAGTTAAAGATACACCAGTTCCATATACAGTGGATCCAGAATTAATTGGGATGTTGGCATTTGCTGCAATTGTACTTGTTGAGGTAGAGAAGAAATAGCGGCCACCTGTTGAAATGGCAGACGATCCAGTTGCACCGGTTAAGCCGGTTGGGCCCGTAGCACCTGTTGGGCCTGTTACTCCCGTTCCCCCTGTTGATCCTGTTATTCCTTGGATTCCTGTCGGTCCTGTTGCACCAGTCGCTCCTGTCGCTCCTGTTGCGCCGGTTGCTCCCGTCACACCTTGTGGGCCTTGAATTCCTTGGATTCCTTGTGGGCCTGTTATTCCAGTCACTCCGGTTGCTCCCGTTGGACCCGTTATCCCTTGCGAACCTTGAATTCCTTGGATTCCTTGTGGACCTGTTACTCCCGTAGAGCCGGTCGCTCCTGTTGGGCCTGTTACTCCTTGTGGACCTTGAATTCCTTGAGGGCCTATTACACCTGTTATCCCCCTTATTCCACTTATACCTTGAGGTCCTTGTATTCCAGTAGAACCAGGCGGGCCAGTTACACCTTGTATCCCTTGATCACCTTGGTGCCCTTGCTCTCCAGTAATTCCTCGTATTCCTTGTGGACCTTCTTCTCCTTGTATACCTGTAGTTCCGTCCTCCCCTTGTATTCCTTGCGCCCCTTGAGGACCTTGAGGGCCCGTTACACCTGATATTCCGGTTACACCTATTTCTCCCTGCATTCCTTGTGCACCCGTTTCCCCTCGCTCACCTATTTCTCCTTGTATTCCTTGGGCGCCCTGTATACCTTGACTACCAGCAGGGCCTGTAATTCCTTGTATTCCTTGCATACCTTGTAATCCAATATCGCCAACAGGACCTTGCTCTCCAATTAATCCTTGAGGACCTTGTAAGCCGACCGGACCTGTAATTCCTTGCTCTCCAGTATCACCAACGGGACCTTGTATCCCTTGAGCTCCTGTTGTCCCTCGTGGACCTTGTATTCCCCTGATACCTTGAGGGCCTTGTGGACCAGTTGCTCCTGTAGGCCCAGTAATTCCCGGGGGTCCAACCGGACCTTCATGCCCTCCAGTTGGACCAGTTGGACCACTATTACCCGTCGGACCCGTTGCTCCTATAAGCGGAAGAGGCAGTGCCACTCCAAATTTTTTGCACTTTCTATGATGACGCACAACAATCCCCCTCCCCAAAAATAATTACACTTTTTATATGAAATGCATTTTTATAAGAAAAGTACATCTCTGACCTTATTTTTTTAAAAATAAAGAAGCCTATCATTTCATCTATTTGAAATGATAGGCTTCTTTTATAAAAAACACTTTACTTTCTAACTTTAATAATAAAAGTAGTCGGCACCATTCTAGCTTTATATAAAGAATAATACTTCGTAGAAGGCATCGCTAGTTCTTCATCAAACGTGCTATACGGTTCAGGTTCTTCTATTCTCTCAATTGTAAAGCCTGCTCTATTTAACTCATTTATATATGTACTTATTTTTCTCTTATATAATTTCGCTTGTACATTTTCTCCTTTAAATGTTTCAAACGTAATGGACGTTTCCTCATGATAAGAAGACTTTATAGCAACTTCTTCTGTACCATACTGTAAATTTGAATATACTGGGTGCTCCCAACTAAAAATAAAACTTCCTCCTGGCTTTACATACGAATAAATCAGTTCCAACGTTTTTCTTAAATCCGAAGTCCAATTTAATGCATAAATAGAATATACAATATCAAAATACCCTTTCGGAATATTCAATTCCTCTTCCATTTCTCCCCATACTAACTTTGGATCCCAACTCTTTAACGTTTCATTCGCTATTTCAATTTGTGCACTTGAAAGATCAAGCCCCAATATCAAGAACTTTTTTATTTCTGATTGAATCTCATCTTCAGACGCTGTATATTGGGCATATTTAGGTAAACAATCAACTTGAAAGATAATAAGGTGCAACTGTATCCCAACACTTTTTATTTATAGCTAGCATTTGTGTACCTTTCATATCATTCCCCCCATCCATTTTTCTTTCTCTAATATTACTTACATACCATAACCAGATCGCCCTTTTCTCTTCGCCCGGTAGTTTTTCACTTTTGCAATCGTACCGCACGCTCTTCCTCCTTCTTCTCCAGCATACATACCGCACCATCTTTTACTTCCATTTCGCGAATGATCATAAAATACCCAGCGACAATCTGGACATGCTTTTAACCTTCCCCACACATTTTCTTGAATTGACATTAACACAATACTTAACACTTTTGTATACACATTCTCTTCATATACTGGTTCATATGTAATACCTTTCATATCATCCTTTATATGTACATGAAATGGGTATTTCTCTAACCACTTTTGCAATGATTCTCCGCCTTCAATTGCCACCCGAATATCTTCTCGAAAACTTTTTAGTTCCTCTATCGTATAAAATGGAAGCTCTTCATGAAAATATTTATTCATAAATTGCTTTATATCATCTTCGGTCTGCAACAAATCAACTGCTTCTCTCGTATCATTTGGTATTTTCCATTTATTTAAAAATTCTCGAATATATTCTAGTTCATTTGGTGCATTTTGATTCAATTCCATCCACCTTCTTCTTAAAATTTACTTTTTTCTGACTTTATGTATAATTATAATATAAAACTGTTAACCATCAAAATATTTTACTGGTTACAATATTAGGAGGAGTTCTATGAAAAGTTTCTCAATACCGATACGTTTCATGCTTATTTCTTCATTTTTTATGTCTTTTGGGTATTTTGCGGTATACGCATTTTTAGCTATTTATCTATTAAACTTTCTCCATTTTTCAGCTGTTCAAGTAGGAACAGTGTTGACGGTTATGACAATTACATCACGAGTTCTCCCTTTATTCTCAGGATTAATTGCTGATAAAATAGGCTATATCATTATGATGATAGCCGGATTATTTTTAAGAGGAGTCGGACTTATCGCTTTAGGGATATCCTCTGATTTCTATACAATTTCTATTTCTTCTGCACTTATTGGCTTCGGAACTGCATTTTACGAACCTGCCGCTCGCGCTATATTTGGCTCACAGCCAGCTCATATGAGAAAAAATTTATTTACATATTTAAACCTTAGCTTCAATTGCGGTGCAATAATCGGACCAATTGCAGGAGGGTTCTTACTCTTACTCGATCCAATCTATGCTTTCTCTCTAACAGGATCCCTTATGCTGTTATTCGCTTTCATCTTTTACTTACTTAAAAATCACTTCCAAGTCACTACTGAAAATACATCTATTACATTAGGAATACAGGCTATTTTACAAAACAAACCTTTCCTTTTGTTTTCATTTATCATGATCTTCTTCTATATTATGTTTACTCAGCTTACTGTCGCACTTCCACTTCATATGAAAAACATTAGTAATAGCAATCAGCTTGCTACACTCGTTATTACAATAAATGCAATAACAGGCGTCATATTTATGGTGTTATTTCGAAAACTATTTCATAAATACAACACACTTTCAATTATTAAATACGGTGTTTTATTAATGAGTATTTCCTTTTTACTCATTCCTCTATCTCAACACCCGTATTGGCTATTTATTTGTGTAATTTTATTTACAATTGGTGAAACACTCGTATTACCTAACGCTGATATCGCTATTGCAAATTACAGTAATGAATCCTATACAGCTACTTACTTCGGATTTTATCAACTATCACTCGCATTTGGTTTTATCATCGGTAATTATACCGGTACATCTTTTACATCCAACTTAAGCGGCATGTATACACCATGGCTTATTTTTGGCGGAATAGGACTTATTGGTTTTATTTCACTACATATTTTAAATATTAAACAAGGGGACTCTAAAGAGGATATATACCTATATAATGATACGAAACACCTTTAACACATTACAATTGAGCTAGTACCTTTAGACAAAAAGTCTATAATAAAAAATTCAAGATGATTATGTGTTTTACAACCAAACAAATAACAAGCCCCTATATGATAAGTTTCAAATTCTAACCCTGGAACATATCCAGATTTAATACGTTCTATCATTTTTTTATAACAATGATTCTCTTCTGTATATTCTTCAATTAACTCTTTCTTATCTTTTTCCGTCCAGTTTTCTTCTACTTCTTCATTCTGGACATCTTCTATTTCTGCTGTTTTCGCTTCAATAGATTCCCGTATAACTTCATTCATACGGGAAAAATCATTAGCTTTATATAGAGCATACACAAACCTACTAATCCAGTTAGGACTTTTCCAAACTTCTTTGTATCCCTTTTCGAACCATTCAATTGCTTCTTTATAGCAATTCAACTCAACATATAAATCTGCTACATTAATTTCCCCTAAAAAATTATCAGATTCCCTGTTAAAAGTATCTAACTTCTCTTTTGCTTCTGTCGTTCGTTCTAAATCAATTAAACATTTTACATAGCTATACATGATATAGTCCGAATCCCCTGCAACTCGTAAAAAAAATTCCGAAGCTTTTTCCAGCTCTCCAAGGTTATAATGAGCTACAGCTACATTATGATATGCTTCATCCGATGGTTGAATTGAAATAGATTTTTGTAATACTTCTTTCGCTTCTTCCCACTTTTTTGTTTCATATAAATTTCCCCTAACATGTTATAGGGAAAGTATGAAGAAGGATTCAACTTAACAACTTCTTTTATTAATTCAAGAGCTTTCTCATCATTCTCTTCCTCATAAAAGTACATCCAAGCAAGATTATTGAGAGATTGTACCCCTCTAGATTCATGTACTGCTCGATGAAACAGTTCCATTGCTTCCTCACATTTATTTTGTTCAAACATTTCAATTGCCTTCTCGTTAATGTTCAAATAACTACCTCCGAAGTGAATAAATTCATCTACGCTTTATCATTATTTTAAGATGTAAAAATTGAAATTTCTATAAAAAATTTCTTTATCCTGTCTATATTTCGAATAAAACAGAAGCTTACATACACAAATTTACAACAATAAGTAAACTTTTCAATCTCCCTTAAATTGGATATACAGCCTTTTTAACTTTACATATTATGGTATAATTAATTATAGTACTAACTAAACATTTACGCTGGACACTAGCAGTCTAACAATACCAAAATCAATTGAAATCGGGGGATGTTATGAAAAAGAAATTAATTCTTCTATTCATCGGAATCATATTATCAGGATGTTCAACTATAGCAGAGAATTCTTTAGAAACCGGGAAAGGCAGTATGGAATTATTAACACCAACGATCACAACAAAAGATAATGAGTTAGAAATTAAGACCGAAGGCATTGATGAAAATAAAGTAACTTTTATTTATGTTGCTAATAAAAAAGTATTGGAACAAAAGCTAAAGAATGGTGAATCCTACAAACTTAACATTAAAGATATCGAACACGCTCATCGGACAGACTACAAACCAAAAGTTCAACTTTTCCAAACGAAAGATGATAATGATGATGGAGAAATGGTAACGTTTAAACAAGTTAGATATACAGTTAAAAACTAATTTTAAAGTTGTTTCATTATAAATGTAACGAACGAAAATATACTTTTAACAGTAGATACATGTAAGGGGTGCTAACATGAAAAAACGATGGATTTCTTGGTGGTTTGGTAACATATTTTGGATTATCGTTTTTGGAATATGGGCAGCTATTATTTGGCTACGAGATGTTGATGGGGCCGGTGTTACTCAAACACCCGAAATTAAATCAATATCACTTATCGTTTTATTAATTGCGTTTATCATACCGGTATTTTTTCAAATTATATGGCTAATCATTAATTTGAGAATGAGTAAAAAAAATAATTATACGATTTAGCTTTTTGAATTAATAGATGAATATTTTTCATAAAAAAAGAGAGGAATCTACATCAAAATAGATTTCTCTCTTTTACATTTAGACTTATACTGCGCTTTTAATGCAGCACTACTCCTCTTTTTTACGATGCATGTTCATCTTTCTTCTTCATTAACGCTCTTTTCTTCATCGCCTTCGTTAAATATCCACCCTTAAACGAGCGAATTTCATACGAAGACATAAACGCTTTTGGTGCAATTTCATTAATGATTTCCAAAAGTTCTTTCTCTCTAGAACGCTTTGCGACGATATCTAAGCGATAACGTATAGAATTAATACCTTCGCCCTCAAATACTGTAACGCCAAATCCAGAGTGACGTAACTCATCTACTAATTCATTACAACGGTCTAGTAAACTAACTTGATACGTAATATAACCAATTGCTAATTTATTCTCTATATAACCGCCTAATAACAGTCCCGCACTAAAGCCAATGACATAGGCAACGATGTTCATCCAATTTGATAAATCTTGAAACACAATACCTAAACTGACAATGTAAATAGCTCCTTCTAACAATCCAACACCAGCAGCGGATCTTGTTTGATTCTTTACAAGCAAAATCGTACGAATTGTTAATATTGGAACGTAAATAATTTGAAGCACAAAAATAAGTAGCGCTTGTAACATTGGTATCCACCTCTTTCAAAAAGTCTTTTGTCATAATAACATACATAACCTTTAGAAATCGATGGGTTTTTTAAAAATTTTTTATTATTTTTCATACTATTGAAAAACACAAAAAAGAAGCGTATTATATTTGTCGTTAATTTGATTACTTGTATATTATCGCTAAACTAAAAAAGGAACCCGATTAGGTCCCTTTCATCATAGCTCTATGTTTTTCGAAGCATGTTCCCTTTGCTTCTCTTCTTCTTTCACTAACTGCATATTTGCATACGCTAAATTTGCAATCATTAAAAAGTGACCACCTAAAATACCTGTACCGAATGCCCACATTTCCATTTCATGCTCAATTTCATACATGATGATAGCTCCTAAAATAGCAGCTGCAAATCGGTTTAAAACTCCTAATCCAGGAGCCTTTTCCTTCATTACGATACTTTTTCCGAGTTTTTCCACTCTGCGAGCTAATAACCAAAGACAATAGGCGCTTACTGCTAATCCAATACCGAACCCTGTCACTTGTTTTCCAAACGGAGTAATCGTCCACATAAGTAGTAAACCACTAAAGATTACATACAATTGTAATCGATATACACGTAAGGCTTCTTGAATCAAAATATCCGCTCCTAAGTTCTCATTTTTTGTACTTTTAGAAGAAAAGCAGCAACTTACACAGTTGCTGCTTTCTCTTCTTCTTGTTCTTGTTCCATCTTACGAATTTCAACACGTTTAATTTGGTAAGCGTCTTTTTCTAACACTTTAAATTCATAACCTTCCGCCTCAACGTGTTGTCCTTCTTCGATTTCATGATTTTGCATCATAATCCATCCACCGATTGTATCCACATCATCTTCTTCGATGTGTAATCCAAATAAATCTTTCACTTCTGAGATAAGCACTTTTCCATCAACAATGATATGTTGCTCGTTTACATGTTGGATTGGTGGTGCTTCATCTTCATCATATTCGTCACGAATTTCGCCGACGATTTCCTCCAAGATATCTTCAAGCGTTACAATTCCGGCTGTTCCTCCGTACTCATCATATAAAACAGCCATCGGAATTCGCTTCTTCTGCATTTGAAGTAATAAATCGTGAATTGGAGTCGTTTCCATCACTTCAATAATCGGACGCATATACGAGCGAATAGATGATAAATCTTTTTGATCCTCGGTCATATATCGAATAAAGAAATCTTTTACGTTGACCATACCGATAATATCATCTTTATCTTCTCCAAAAATCGGATAACGTGTGTATCGCTCATTTTGGATTACTTTCATGTGTTCTTCTACTGAATCTTCCAGGTAGAAACCAACGATTTCTGTTCGCGGTACCATAAGCTCTTTTGCAATACGATTATCAAATTCAAAAATGTTATTTACATACTTGTATTCAGCTTGATTAATTTCGCCACTTTCATAGCTATCTGAAAGGATAAGACGTAATTCTTCTTCTGTATGAGCTACTTCATGTTCTGAAGCTGGCTTTAAACCGAATAAACCAGTTATCACACGTGCTGAACCGTTCAATACCCAAATAAATGGATACATTACTTTATAGAACATCATTAATGGACCTGCCAATAATAACGTTACCCTTTCAGCCTTTTGAATTGCCATCGTTTTCGGAGCTAATTCCCCTACTACAACGTGTAAATACGTCATAATCATAAAAGCAAGACCAAATGTTAATACTGATGAAATAGAAGGATTTAAGTTCCATTTCTCAAATAACGGGTGTAATAACTTTTCGATTGTCGGTTCACCTAACCAACCTAATCCCATAGCTGTAACTGTAATACCTAATTGACAAGCAGATAAATATTCATCTAAATTTGTTGTTACCTTTTTCGCTGCTAAAGCACCGCGTTTTCCTTCCGCAACAAGCTGATCGATACGACTTGAACGTATCTTTACAATCGCAAACTCTGCTGCTACGAAAAATCCAGTAAATGCGATTAAAATCGCAACCATGACTAAATTAAATATTTCCAATGAATCCCCTTAGTTAAAAAACTAAGGTGTCCACCTCCTGTATACTATAATGTTTTCTTATTTGTTCGTTAGAAAACATAGCCCGATACAAAAATTAAAGAGGTCGGATTTCACTTATTCTATAATAATAGAGCAAGTGTCTGTATTAAAGCTGTCGTTTGACCAGATAAAGATTTCGATATTTTTTCACGTTGTGAATCAGTCAATCCATCTAAAAGCGGCTTTAACTCAGTAAGCTCCACTTCTAATTGATGAATATGGTCTGTCACTTCATTCACTTGTTTCGAAACGTGTTCATTGATACCGAGCAGCTTCTTCTTCTCCTCGATTTTCTCTTTAATCTCACAAAGCGGCATATGCATTTCTTTGCGCTTCTCAATAAATTGTAATGTCTCAAATGCTGTTTCGTCATAATAGCGATAATTAGATTGAGATCGCTCCGCTTTTAAGATACCTAGATTCGTATAATAATCAATCGTTCGTTTCGACACGTGAGCCATGAGAGCCATGAGAGCCAACTGTCCGATTCGATACACCTTCCCAACGATCTTCCCCCCCTTGTTTATATTACTTACATCATACAACACATAAACTGTACAGTCAAACGTGACGGTTTATTATTCACAATTTATACAAAATTCCAATCTCCTCCTATGATGATTCAATACGAGTAATCTACACTTATACAATAAAATTACTAAACTACTACCTAATCACTACATTGTCTGCCACTTTTAACCTTTCTTATTTAAAAGCATATCCTACTAATAATGATTGCTTGTATAGGAGGGAATTAATATGAAAAAGACAATCATTTCTCATTTTTATAATGAAGAATACCTACTTCCATGGTGGCTTATGCATCACACGAAAATATTCGATCACGGCATTTTAATTAATAGAGGGTCTACAGATCGTTCCGTAGAGATTTGTAAACTATTAGCACCCCATTGGGAAGTACGAAATTCAAGATTTCTTGAGTTTGATCCAACTAATACTGATATTGAAGTGATGGAAATTGAAAGAGAAGTTTCAGGTTGGAAAATCGTTTTAAATACTACTGAATTCTTTTGTTGTAATAATACTGAAGAATTTTTTTCATCTCTTCATACACTAGGCCAAAACATGTATGCGATTAGAATGATTTTAATGATAGATAATCATAATTATAATTATTCAAAGCCTAGATATTCTATCCCCTTAGTAGAACAGCGATACCACGGTGTCTTCCCTTATAACCCAAATCTCGGATGTGCTTGGAGATTTATTCACAATCATCTAGACGGTGCATATTTACCTGGTAGACATCATTCGCGGCACGGATATATAATTTATGACTATCCTTCATTTATTTTAAAATTTTATTTTAGCCCTTGGAATGAACAATCAAAGGCAAGAAAATTACAAATTACACCTACCCTTTCAAAAAGGGGTGTTCAAATGGGACTTCAAACACATTACGGTCAATCTCCCGAAGTACTGGACATACGTTTTTTAGAGCTTAGTAACCTAACACAAGACCTCCGTCATAACCCTGAATATCAAGAATTATTTCCAAAATTCAAACCGTAATATTTTCTGCATCGTCATCACCTCAAACATTTTCATTCACTTAATCAAAAACAATTTCATTTGCATAAAACATGAATACTATATAAATAATAAATTTTTATTTTAGGAGGAAAAAATGAAAGCTGTTATTCTTGCTGGTGGGTACGGTACAAGAATTGGGGAAGAAACACATTTAAAACCGAAACCTATGATTGAAATTGGAACAAAACCTATTCTATGGCACATTATGAGTTTGTATAGTCATTACGGGATTACTGAGTTTATTATTTGCTTAGGCTATAAAGGATATGCAATTAAAGAGTTCTTTCTAAATTACAACTTACACATGTCTGATTTCACAATACAGTTAAACGATAATACAATTACTAGCCATTCTCATCGTGTAGAACCATGGAAAGTTACACTAATCGATACTGGTGTAAATACCGAAACGGGTGGCCGAGTGAAAAAGATTCAAAATTATGTCGGAGATGAACCTTTCTGCCTCACTTATGGTGATGGATTAAGTAATGTAAATATAAAAGAACTTATTACATTCCATAAAAAACATGGAAAAATGGCTACTGTTACTGCCGTACAACCTCCTGGTAGATTTGGTTCTCTCATATTAGATAAACAGTCTGTAACATCTTTTCAAGAAAAACCATTAGGTGATGGCGGATGGGTTAACGGTGGATTTTTTGTTTTAAATCCTGAAGTTTTCAATTACATTAGTGGAGATAAGTCTGTTTTTGAAACAGACACTTTAGTTCAGTTAGTAAACAAAAATGAATTGGCCGCATATCAACATTCTGGTTTTTGGCATCCGATGGATACTAACTAAAAGGAGACTTATTATGGCACTAGAAATGAAAACAAACTGTCAAATTTGCGATCAATCGCTCGAACAAGATTCTGAAGCATACATTTGTGTATATGAATGTACATTTTGCGCACCATGTACAGAAGAAAGACAAAACGTTTGTCCAAACTGCGGCGGCGAATTAGTACGTAGGCCGAAAAAGAAACAATAAAAAGCAAAGCGATATCGCTTTGCTTTTTATTGTTTTCTGAGTATATGAAATTATATCGAACACAACTTAAACATTTAAAAACTTCACACAAACAGGCTCTGGCACAGCAACATCAGATTGTAAAAGTGTTAACTTTCCTGTAGATTCATCTCTTGAAAATAGCACAAGATTATGTGACTTTTCATTTGTAGCAACAAGAAACTTTTCAGTAGGATCTAATACAAAGTCCCTCGGCCAATTTCCTTCTGTAGATGTATGTTCCACAAATGCAAGCTCACCTGAGTTTTGATCCACACTGAAAACAGCAATACTATTATGACCACGATTACCTGCATATACAAAGCGGCCGTCAGAAGAAATATGGATAGCACTGCCTTGACTATTTTCATCAAATTGTTCTGGAAGAGTAGAAATATACTGTAATTCTGTAAAGGATCCTTCTTCCGAGTTATATGTTAACGCAATAACCTCTGAACTAAGCTCCGTCATTACATAAGCGTATTTTCCATTTGGATGAAAAGCAATGTGTCTTGGTCCACTTCCCGGATTCACAGACAGGCTATTCACTTCTATTAATGTACTATCTTTTATTTCATACGTAATTAATTTATCTATCCCTAAATCAACACCTACCACATATTTTTCATCAGGAGTGTACCCCGCGTAATGTGCGTGTGGTTTTTCTTGTCTTTCTTTATTCGGACCTGAACCTTCATGCGCCATAATAGATGAAGCAGGATTTACAGTTCCATCTTCTTCATTTACTTCAAAAGACTCAATCGTTCCTTTATGGTAATTTGCTGTAACTACTGTATGATTTCCACTATCAACACTAATATGACAAGGAGAAGCCCCTTCTACTACTTGTCTATTTTTCGCTTTTAGTTCTCCAGTATGACTATCAATGGAATAAGCAGCTACACCGCCAGATTCGCCTTCCTTAACAACGGAATAGAGATATTCATTATTTCGGTTAATGGTTACATATGTAGGGTTATCCAACTTAGCGGCAAGTGTTACATTACCAATTTTTTTTGCTTCCGTGTCTAAAATAAACTTATATATTCCTTCGCTATTTTCTTTCGTGTAAGTCCCAACATATCCGATAAACTCTTTGTTATCCTTCATTTTCATAACCCTCTCTCCCTATATTTTTCGTTCATCATACTTCTTAAAATATTTTATGTTGAAAGAGTATCCAAAAAAATCGGAGTACCTCTTTATACGTTACCATATTTTATTGGTAAATAACTTTTAAACCCACTTTTTTTGATACGCTGCTATACTTTCATATTCTTCTTCCAATTGACGGGACAGACGAATATAGATTGGCGTTAAATCTTTATATTTCTCCACACTTTCCATGTTTGGCTCATGATGAAAATCTGCACCTACCATTTCAGAAACTACGGATAATGTATCTATTTCACCTAAACTATATAAACCGAGGATTGCAGCTCCTAAGCAAGAGCTTTCGAAACTTTCAGGAACATATACGTCTTGATGGAAAATATCCGCCATCATCTGTCTCCAAAGTTCCGACCTTGCAAAACCGCCTGTCGCTTGAATTTTTTTCGGTTCGCCAATTAGTTCTTTTAAAGCGAGAAGAACTGTATATAAATTATAAATTACCCCCTCTAAAACAGCACGGATAAGATGTTCTTTCTTATGATGCAATCCGAGTCCAAAGAAAGATCCTCGTGCATTTGCATTCCATAAAGGAGCTCTTTCCCCTGCTAAATACGGGTGAAATAATAAACCGTCAGATCCAGGATTCACTTTTGCTGCTATTTCAGTAAGCACCTCATATGGATCTTTTCCTAAGCGCTTTGCAAGTTCAATCTCTGAAGTGCCCAATTGGTCACGAGCCCATCTGAAAATCATACCACCGTTATTAACTGGACCACCGATTACCCAATGGTCTTCAGTTAACGCATAACAAAAAATTCTACCTTTTGGATCTGTTACAGGACGATTTGTTACAGCACGTATCGCACCGCTTGTACCAATTGTAACAGCCACAACGCCAGGATCTATTGCATTTACACCTAAATTAGATAGTACTCCATCACTCGCTCCTACTACAAAAGGCGTAGAAACAAGTACATTCATCTCTTTGGCAAACTCTTCATCTAATCCTGTTAAACTGTGCGTTGTTGGAACAAGCTTTGAAAGCTTTTCATCTGTAATTCCTGCTACATGTAAAGCCTCTTCATCCACTTTAAAGATTTTAAATTGAACATTCCTGTCGCTGATGCTATAGAATAATCAATTACATATTCTTTATATAACTTGTAAAAAACATATTCTTTAATAGAAATGAATTTATAACTTTTTGCGAATAACTCTGCTTGCTCATTCTGTAGCCAAACTAATTTCGAAAGTGGTGACATCGGATGAATTGGTGTCCCAGTACGAAGGTAAATTTCATGACCATTCATATCATTCTTTATTTTCTCCGCCCAGCTTGCACTTCTATTATCTGCCCAAGTGATACATCTCGTTAACGGCTTTCCCTTTTCATCTACAGCAATGATACTATGCATTGCTGAACTAAAAGAGACACAAAGAATATCATTCGGCTGTACACTACTTATTCGTACAGTTTCTTTAATCGTATTTATTACTGCATGAAAGATTTCTTCTGGGTCTTGTTCTGCTGTTTCAGGTGTAGGAGAATATAAAGGATATTCAATTCCATGACTAGCAATAACAGATCCATCAGTAGAAAATAGAACTGATTTTGTACTAGTTGTCCCAATATCTACACCAATCATATATTTTGAGCTCACCATTTCTTCCTCCTAACAAAAAATTGCTACAGTATCCCACCATAAAAATACATTCCTTTTATCTATTGATAACGTTGTAAGCCATAATTATCTAAATAGAAACATCTTTATCTTAAACAAACATATCGAGTAGTAAAACGCCTCCAAAAGCGATAAATGAAAGTAATGTTTCTAATACTGTCCATGTTTTAAATGTTTCTTTCACTGTTAAACCTAGGTATTCTTTTACCATCCAGAACCCAGCATCGTTTACGTGAGAAAACATTAACGCTCCTGCACCTGTTGCAATGACGAGTAATTCTAAATTCACACCTGTCGTATTTTCAACGATTGGCGAAACGATACCGGCTGCTGTTGTTAAAGCGACTGTCGCTGACCCTGTCGCAATTCGAATTAACCCAGCTACTATAAATGCTAATACAATTGGAGATAGAGCTAAATGCTCAGACATTTGAGCAATAGCATTCCCTACCCCACTATCGATGAGAATTTGCTTAAATCCCCCGCCAGCACCAATAATCGCAACAATTGAACCGATTGGTAATAAGCTATCTTCTGTTATCTTCTTAATAGCTTTTTTATCGATACCTTGACGAAATCCAAGAAAATAGAACGCCGCAAAACATGCAATCAATAGTGCAATTATAGGACTACCGATTAATGTGACAATCTTCATCAAAGTATTAGAAAGAGGCACATAAGGAGCTGCTGCAGCTAAAACCATTAACATAACAGGTAACAATATAACTAAAAATGAAACTCCTATTCCTGGTAATTTCGTTGATTTTGTATTTACACGAATCAATTCCGGCTCATTTTCAGGAATTACACGTTTGTGAATCCATTTCGCAAATATAGGACCTGCAATAATCGCTGCAAAAAATGTAATAATGAGTGAATACATTAGTACCTTCCCAAGATTCGCTTTATAAATACCAATTGCAACTATGGCCCCTGGATGCGGAGGAACAAGGCCGTGTACGACAGATAGCCCAGCAATTGCTGGTAATGCTATCAATAAAATATTTTGTTTCGTTGTTTTATGAATTGAAATTACTAACGGCAGTAATATTAAAATGCCTACTTCAAAAAACACCGGGATTCCAATAATAAAACCTGCAATTAACATCGCCCATGGTAAGTTTTTTATCCCAAAGGATTTAATAAAGAACTCTGCCACTTGCATTCCAGCACCTGACTCTGCCATCATTTTCCCTAAAATTGTACCTAATACTAAAATACCTACTAAATGCCCGAGAACACTGCCGACTCCCGTTTCATAAGCACTCACTATTTTATCCATTGGCATCCCAGACATAATTGCTAAAAACAAACTTGCAATCGTTAAACTAATAAATGCATGCCATCTCCACCACGATACCCCTAAAATAACAATTACGATTGATAATAATGTAATCATTAAAAGGTACATATTCATACGCAGTTCCCCCCCTTTATGTAAACCCTTTCAAAATTGCTATACAATTAAGAGAACCTATATAGTTCTTTCATGAGCAAGAATTTATATATCGATATACAAATCATCTTCACAAAATAATAATTTATACAAAAAGAATCTCCCTTATCAGAGATACATGTTAACTCACCTCTCTGATAAGGGGATTTCTCTTCCATAATTATAATGTTATTGTGATAAACGCTTCGCGCGATCAATTTTCCCTTTTTTAAAAGTGAATGACACTTTCTTCTCTTGCTGTTTTCACGTAGTAAGACTACAAACTCAGTATCCACTTTAAACGATGAAGTTACTTAGGATTTGTCTTCTCATGAAAAACAATTTTCGGAAAGCACCTTCACTTTCATAACATTATAATTTAGGCGCTTTCGCCCAATCAGCAGCAAATTTCTCAATACCTTGGTCTGTTAATGGGTGCATAGCAAGTTGTTCAATTACTTTATAAGGGATTGTTGCAATGTGAGCACCTGCCATCGCTACACGAGTTACATGATCTGGATGTCTGACAGAAGCCGCAATAATTTGTGTATCTAATTGATGAACATCGAATAATTCAGCAATTTTAGCAACTAATAGTACACCATCTTCAGAAATATCATCTAAGCGTCCTAAAAATGGAGAAACGTACGTTGCACCTGCTCGAGCAGCTAAAAGTGCTTGGTTCACAGTGAAAATAAGTGTAACGTTCGTTTTCACACCTTTTTCAGTAAGGTAGCGACAAGCTTCTAATCCAGCTAACGTCATCGGAAGTTTAATTGTAACTTTTTCATCGCCACCGTTAATTTTAATCAGTTCTTCTGCTTGAGCAATCATTTCTTCAGCTGTAACAGCATCTGGCGTTACTTCTGCCGAAACAGATTCAACTTTAGGAACCGCCTGACAAATTTCTGCAATACGGTCTTCAAATTTAATGCCCTCTTTTGCTACTAAAGAAGGATTCGTTGTAACACCAGCTAAAACTCCAAGTTTATATGCTTTTTTTATATCCTCAAGATTTGCAGTATCAATAAAAAATTTCATGATTAATTCCCTCCAGTTTTTAAACGTTGATGAGTTACATGTTTAATATGCTTATCCCGTAAAAGCCCGATTTGTGTGGAATGAAGCCCCTACTTATTAAAGTTTCACTTTATTTCTTTTCTACTGCATGTCCACCAAATTCATTGCGCAGAGCTGCTACAACTTTTCCTGTAAATGTATCATTGTCTAATGAGCGGTAGCGCATTAATAGAGACATTGCGATAACAGGAGTTGCTGTTTGAAGGTCTAATGCTGTTTCTACTGTCCATTTTCCTTCACCAGAAGAATGCATAACACCCTTAATCTCATCCAGTTTTGCATCTTTAGAAAATGCATTTTCTGTTAATTCCATTAACCAAGAACGAATGACTGAACCGTTGTTCCATACTCTTGATACTTTTTCATAATCGTAGTCAAATTCACTTTTCTCTAGAATCTCAAATCCTTCACCAATAGCAGCCATCATACCGTATTCAATTCCGTTATGAACCATTTTTAAGAAGTGACCACTACCAGCTTTTCCAGCATATAAGAATCCATTTTCTACAGCAGTATCGCGGAAGATAGGTTCAACGATGTCCCAAGCTTCTTGATCTCCTCCGATCATGTAACAAGCACCATTACGAGCGCCTTCCATTCCGCCAGAAGTTCCTGCATCCATAAAGTGAATGCCATCTTTCTTTAATTGCTCATATCGGTGGATAGACTCTTTATAATGTGAATTACCAGCTTCAATTAAAATATCTCCTTTTGATAAAAGTGGTGTAACCTCATCAATAACAGAATCAACAACAGCGTGTGGTACCATTACCCAAAGAATTCTTGGTGATTGTAATGACTGAACAAGTTCACCTAAACTAGATGTACCTGTTGCCCCGTACTCTTTCATTTCTTCTACTGCGCTCGTATTTAAATCAAATGCTACTACTTCATGTTTATGATCCATTAAATTTTTCCCTAAATTTAATCCCATTTTACCTAACCCAATTAATCCTACTTGCATAATATAATTCCTCCTCAAATCATCTTTTATTAAAAATCCATATCACTACAATCTGGAATACCTTTCAGCACTGAAATTTTAATATGTACAGAAAGGTATTCACAGTCATAGCTTAAGAATTCAACACATTTTTTGTAATTTGAACAACATTTTCTGTCGTAAATCCAAATAGATTCATGACTTCAGCTCCAGTACCTGAAGCTCCAAATGTTTCAATTGATAGTACTTTTCCTTCTTGTCCTACATAACGTTCCCAACCGAGAGATACACCCATCTCAAGAGATACTCGTTTCGTTATAGAAGACGGAAGAACGGATTCTTTATATTCGTTCGATTGGTGATTGAATAGCTCCCAGCTCGGCATTGCAACGATGCGAACAGAAACTTGATCTTCTTCTAATTTTGCTTTCGCACTAGCAGCTAAGGATACTTCAGAACCTGTCGCAATTAAAATCACATCCGGATTTTCATTCGTTTGTGTTAATACGTAAGCTCCTTTAGAGAGATTCTCTATGTTCGCTTTCGTTTCATTAAACACCGGTAAATTTTGACGACTCAGTACTAAAACGACTGGACCATCCGTTTGCTGTAAAGCATACGCCCAAGCACTTGCTGTTTCATTTGCATCTGACGGGCGGATAACTGTTAAACCAGGAATTGCTCGAAGAACTGCCAATTGTTCAATTGGTTCATGCGTTGGACCATCTTCTCCTACAGCAATCGAATCATGTGTAAATACGTAAGTAACAGGTAACTTTTGCAGTGCAGCCAGTCGAATGGACGGACGAAGATAATCATTAAATACAAAGAATGTACTTACGAAAGGTTTTACTCCTCCATGAAGCGCCAATCCATTCGCTGCAGCGCCCATTGCATGTTCACGTACACCGAAATATATATTTCGTCCAGCATATGATTCTACTGCATATACTGCTTCACCTTTTATATCTGTCATCGTAGAATGAGAAAGATCCGCACTTCCACCGAAAATAGAAGGAATCGTTTTCACATAATGATTAATAGCTTCCCCACTTGCAATACGAGTGGAAATCGTTTTTTCAGTATCAAAAGATAGAATGTCTTTCGCTTCAATTAAAACCTCACCTGTAATCGCTTTTTCTAATTCATCTGCCAGTGTAGGATTCGCTTCTCTGTATAAGTTGAACTGCTCATTCCAGTCATTGTCTTTTTCAATACCTTTTTGTTTTAGTTCATTAAAATGAGCTTTTACTTCTTCAGGTACAAAGAAATCTTCCTCATAATTCCAACCATACACTTGTTTTGTCGCTGTCGCTTCTTCTACTCCAAGCGGATTACCATGTGCTTTGTTCGTTCCAGCAACTTTTGGACTTCCATAACCTATAATGGTTCTAATTTCTATAAGAGTAGGTTGATCCGTATTTTCTTTCGCTGATTGAATAGCTTTTGTAATCGCATCAACATCGGTTCCATCTTCAACTCTTACATATTGCCAATGTACAAATTCTGCCCTTTTCTGAATATCTTCAGAGAAAGCAATGCCTAATTCACCATCAAGTGAAATTTCATTTGAATCATACAGTACAATTAACTTGCCAAGTTTCATATGTCCTGCCATTGACATCGCTTCATAAGCGACACCCTCCATTAAGTCACCATCTCCGACTAAAGCATACGTATTGTGATCTATAATAGAGTGACCATCCTTATTGAACTTCGCTGCTAAATGAGCTTCTGCCATTGCCATTCCGACAGCATTAGCAATCCCTTGTCCTAACGGGCCTGTAGTCGCTTCAACTCCAGGAGTATGACCAAACTCAGGATGTCCTGGTGTTTTACTATTTAACTTTCTGAAGTTTTTCAAGTCATCAATTAAAACATCATATCCAGCTAAATGAAGTAAGCTATATAACAGACTTGATCCATGTCCCGCCGATAAAACGAAACGATCACGGTTAAACCATTCTGGGTGATTAGGATTGTAATTTAAATGATTCGCCCATAATGCATAAGCCATTGGTGCTGCTCCCATCGGAAGACCTGGATGACCTGAGTTTGCCGCATTAATAGCATCAATCGATAACGTACGAAGTGTATTCACTGCTAATTGATTTATGTTTTGTGTCATAGTAATCGTCCCCCTAAATGCTTTCATTAAAGAAAGTACTTATTTTTCCGTCTCTTGATCTAACCACCATTTAAATCCACTTTCTTGTAACAGTTCATTAGACGCTTCTGGACCATATGAACCAGACTCATATTCATGAAGCGGTAATAAGTTTTCCTCGAACGCTTCAAGAATTGGTTGTACCCATTCCCATGACAATTCAACTTCTCTCCAATGTGCAAAGAATGTAGCGTCTCCACTCACAGCATCATGAATGAGTCTTTCATACGCTTCAGGTACTCCCACATCCGCTTGCTCACAAGTAAAGTTAATACGCATCGGTTCAATTTCTCCATTTTTCAATGGATTTTTACTGTTTAACTGTAATGAAACGTTCTCACCTGGGCTAATTTCAATTATTAATAAGTTAGGTGCTGCATTTGGATTATTATCTTGATATTGCTGTTTTAACGTATTTTTAAACTCGATTACAATACGAGTAGACTTTTCTTTCATTCGTTTGCCTGTTCGTATATAGAAGGGAACGCCAGTCCAAAATGGATTATCGATCCACAGGCGAGCAGCAACAAATGTGTCTATGTTAGAAGAAGGATTTACTCCTGGTTCCTCTTTGTATGCTACAACTTGCCCGCCTTTTATCTCACCTGCAGCGTATTGTCCGCGAATGATATGGCTTTGAACGTCTTCTTTTTTCACTTTACGAAGCGTTTCCATTACCTTTCGCTTTTCCTCTCGAATTTCACATGCATTAACCTTTTCCGGCAGATTCATAGCAGTCATCATTAATATTTGTAACATATGATTTTGAACCATATCTCGAATGGCCCCTGCCTGGTCATAATATCCTGCCCTTTCTTCAACCCCAACTGTTTCACTCGCTGTGATTTGTACATTCGCTATATGTTCTTTATTCCAAATTGATTGGAGAACAGGATTTGCAAATTCTAATGCCTCAAGATTTTGAATCATCGGTTTACCTAAATAATGATCAATACGGTATATCTCGTCTTCTTCAAACGTGCGACTAAGCTTATCGTTAAGCTCACGAGCAGATGTAAGGTCGTGCCCGAATGGTTTCTCAATCATCAGACGTTTCCATCCATCCGTTTTATCAAGTCCGCTTTCCTTAATATTTAAAGCAATGGTCTCGAAAAATTCAGGATCAACGGAAAGATAAAACATTCTATTTCCTTTTATATGTAATTCTTCTTCCCTTTCACGAACGACTTGTAATAACCTCTCATAGTCTTCTGGCTTACTCACATCTAATGGACAATAGCGAAAATTATCTAAAAAACCTTCCAGTTCTGGAGTACCTTCTTCTCTATGACGGGAAAACGTCTCTATTGATTCTTTTATTCTTTCTTGAAAATCTACATGAGATACTTGACGTCTCCCAAGCCCGATAACGGATATTTGCTTTGGAAGCTTTTGATCTCTATATAAGTTATATAGTGCGGGGTAAATTTTGCGTTTCGCTAAGTCCCCTGTCGCTCCAAATAAAACAAAGGTCATTGATTCCAATTTCAGTCCCCCTCTTGTTGTATAATCCTTGTCAATATTTTAAAAATGAATTGTACAGAAGCTCATGTTTTATAAAAACAAAGAGTTATCAAATTCCAATTCTTTTTATACCTTTCGCTTTTTAATTGTCCCCAATATTAATAGTGGCAATTCAAAGCATTTCTACCACAACTTACTTATTTATAGAATTTAACAAAACATTTTATATCTGATTACTTTTAGTAATTAAATAATCTTATGTCTAATATATTAATCACATAAATTATTATCGTCAATAAAAATGTCTTGAATTACATACGATTTATTTCGTAATAATTTTCTAATTGTATTCCTAGTTACCATTCATTTTCAAAGATAATGATCGTTATAATAAATATCAGTTTCATCTAAATCTTCAATTAATTTTGCGTTAAACTCACGAGCAGACATTACATTATAATCAAAAGGCTTCTCTATAATAAGACGATTTAATCCTTTTATAGCTCACAATCCACTTTCCTTAATATTTAAAGCAATGACATCAAATACTTCTGGTATAACAGATAGGTAAAACATGCGGTTTTCAGGAATGTTTAATTCTGTTTCACGCCTCTTTACAAGACTAAACAAATCTTGATAGTCCTCTACATTCGCTGTATTTAATTGACAATAACGAAATGTGCTAATGAATCCTTCTACTCCTGATTCGTCATCAGTAGATCTTCTAGAAAATATAGCAATGGATTGTTCTACCTTTGTTTGAAATTCCACATCTGACATTACCTTTCTACCAATACCGATAATTGAAATATACTGCGGTATATTTTCATTACTAAATAGTTTGTATAAAGCAGGGTGAATTTTGCGTTTCGTTAAATCCCCTGTCGCTCCGAATAAAGTGAAACTTTAATCAGTGGAGGTTTTGTTCATCCCCACTGATTATTAGCCTTCACCAATCGGGCTTTACGGGCAGTTGATCCTCCACCTAACTTCTGCTTCCGCTGAATTTTGAGGCGGGGGTCTTACTGCCCGGCAAATAGCGGGATAAACATAATGAATAAATCATGCTGCAAAAATAACATCTACCCTTTCTTCATAAAGCTTTACAATTGCTTTCGCAAGTACGTTACATTATTTGACGTACTTCCCCCTTCTCTATATAAAATTCTCACTAACAAAATTCAAAATATTATACTTATTTTTCGTACTTTGCTATGCTATAACCACAAACAGGAGGTATAAACTATGAAAGCACAAATTATCCATTCTTTTGGGGATTCATCTGTATTTCAATTAGAAGAAGTTTCAAAACCAAAACTTTTACCAGGTCATGTTCTAATCGATGTAAAAGCAACAAGTGTAAATCCAATCGATACAAAAATGCGGAGTGGAACCGTTTCAGCCGTCGCTCCTGAGTTTCCAGCTATATTACACGGCGATGTAGCTGGTATTGTTATTGAAGTAGGAGAAGGTGTTTCGAAATTCAAATCAGGGGATAAAGTATACGGATGTGCCGGAGGTTTTAAAGAAACTGGAGGTGCACTTGCAGAATTTATGCTTGCTGATGCACGATTAATTGCTCACAAACCTAACAATTTAACAATGGAAGAAGCTGCTGCTCTACCATTAGTTGCAATTACAGCTTGGGAATCTTTATTTGATCGTGCAAATATTAAACCTGGTCAAAATGTTCTCATTCATGGAGCTACTGGTGGCGTAGGACACGTAGCCATTCAACTAGCTAAATGGGCAGGCGCTAAAGTTTTCACAACAGCTTCTCAGCAAAACAAAATGGAAATAGCCCATCGTTTAGGAGCCGATATAGCTATTAATTATAAAGAAGAAGCTGTTCAAGAATATGTACAAAAACATACGAACGGAAACGGATTTGAAGTTATATTTGATACAGTAGGCGGCAAGAATCTTGATCATTCTTTTGAAGCTGCTGCGGTCAATGGAACTGTCGTAACTATTGCAGCTCGTTCAACCCATGACCTCTCTCCTTTACACGCAAAAGGACTCTCTCTGCACGTTACTTTTATGGCATTAAAAATATTACATACAGATAAGCGTAATGATTGCGGAGAAATCTTAACGAAAATAACGCAAATTGTAGAAGAAGGAAAACTTCGTCCATTGCTAGATTCTAAACCTTTTACGTTTGATGAAGTTGCACAAGCACATGAATATTTGGAGTCAAATAAAGCAATAGGTAAAATAGTTTTGAAAAACGTTTGGTAACTTTCACTAAATAATACAAATAACAAATGTTTGTTGTTGGAAAATAACAGCGAGATCGCTTCGCCTTATCTTTTTCTTAAAAGGCGTGCCACAACCTTAAAAGCTTTCCATCCTTTACAACAAGTAAAAAAATAACAGCTAAATTTTGAGGTGGGGGTCTTACTGCCCAGCAAATAGCGGGATAACATTCAAAAAAACCTTGCAGAAAAATTCTACAAGGTTTTTGTCCATAAATACAAATTAATCACTATATTAAAATGAAAGAGTTTGTAATTCATCACAATAATATTAAATATACGCTGCTTTAAAGGCTTGTTGGACAGCTTGTACTTCTAATGAGTCTTTACCATATAAGTTCGTTGCTACACGAATACAAGCTTCTTTTAATTCTTTAAAATCAGAAGTCATATTTAATTCATCCGTATTTGCATAATAGAAAATATCAAACATTTTATCTTCTCCAATGCCATGTATGTTTACTCCATTATGGCTTCCACCACTAGCAATCAAGTAAGCTACTTTATTAATAATGCTAGAGTTCGTGTGTACACCACCATGATCGTGGTCAGCATCAATAGGTAAGTTATTATAATGCCTATAATCCTCTGGATATCTAGAAGAGATAGATGATGGGTTTTTCATATCTCTAAAAATACGACCTGATTGTTCTCCCATTGTCCAATTGAACTTTCCGTTATTGGCATACTTTTCAACTGCTACTCCTAAAATATCAGATAACGCTTCATTAATTGCACCAGCTTCTCCTGCGTACTCAAGTCCAGACTCATTTCTTGTAACCGCGTGTGTAAATTCATGTCCTGCCACATCAAATGCTCTAACAATTGGATCTCCGTATACTAGCATAGCGCCATTACTAAATGCATTAAACCACTGCTTAGGATTTCCTTTATTCGTACCATTTGTGTTCCAACCATGAACGACAGAAATTACTTTTTGTCCGTTATTATCAAAGCTGTTACGGCCATATTTTTCTTGATAAAAATCATATACTTTCGTTGCTAAATAATGGGCACTAACTGCTTTAGGATCTGTAAAATTTGTAGAATTACTTGTTACTAAATCATCGAGATAACCCCATACATTTCTTCTATAATTATTATAATCTTTATAATTAGCAGTATATGTTTCAATTCCCTTACCACGAGAATAATCTGCAAGCATGTACGTTCCATCACTTCTTTGTGTAATTCCAAACGTACGATTAATACCTAAGTCATCTTTTCCTGTACCTGTTAATTTTGAAGGATCTGTTGATTTATTTGATGTCGCAGATTGGACAATACTACTCTCTACTTGTATACCCAATTTTTGAACGAGTTCTTTTAATAGATTACCACCAAAAGCATCAATTAATACTGTACCGGATACATATTCAGGTGTAGATGCACTAAAAGTAATTTGATATGCGTTTGTAGCTTTATTTGTATTTTCATCTACATATACCACTTGTTTAATTTCTGGTTCTTCAATAAATGTGAGATCATTTCCATAGATGTTGAAAAGCTGTTTCTTTGCATCCTCTTCTGATAGAGTAATAGGTTGTTTCAAATCTTCCTGTTGTTGTAAATCTTGAGCACTATCTCCCGAAACGCTCGTAAGTACACCATCATCATTAATATGTGCTGTTAGTTGATATCCGTATACATCACGTCCTTCATACGTTTGTTGAAGACGTACCAATGTAGTACCATCATAAGATTTACGACTTTGCGTAACATTATAATTAACTTTGGATTCCGTATTAACTTGCTTTGATGATAATGCTTGTTCTGTTTTTCCTTTTAGTGCATCCTTTGCTACATTTTCTGCCGAATTTTGAGAAGGTGCTGTTAAATTACCTGTTCGGAACGTATCTTCCTTTGTTTCCACTTTTAAATCTTCTGTTTCCGCATGTACTCCTCCATAAGGCATAATCGCCGATAACACCACTCCTGTAGTTAAACCTACCTTTACGAAATTATTCATATTTTTACTCTTTTATAATCGTATTATTAAATTAAATAAATGTATTTTAGAATTTTAAGCATAGATAAAAAATTTTAACTATGGCCAATCGTTTTTACATACCTCTACATACATAGGTTAATAGATTGGTTTGCTACTTTTTTAGATTCAATTCATTTCTCAAAAATTACTCATTATATAAGCTATCTTTATATTTATTCATATACGTTATTTTTTGTGGTTCTGATAACATATTTATTGCCATCCACATATTCTTTTTCATTTCTAATTTTTGCATTGGTATCTCTTTTAAAAACTGATTACCTATAATCGCTTCCATTTCTTCATCAATTCTTTGTATAAGATTTTCTTCTGGATTATTTTGCAAAGAAGTATTTTTCAATCCCCATTTTGTTATTATAAATTCATTCGTTTTATTCATAGGATTAATAATAGTAGCTTTACTAGTTAATCGTTTTTTTATTTCATCATGATAGATTTTAATTCTATATCCCTCTTTTAGTGGAATGATATCTTTTACAATTGTTACATTTGTTCCTTCCATTTCCTTCGTATAAATTTTTTCACCTTTTTCATTAAAGACCTCTATCGATGCATATTTTTCACCTGCATAATAGCTATGAGGCGTTTTAGTAGTAACCGTAAAAATAGCTCGATTTTGCTCTAAGTCTGTATTTAATACGGCAAACTGGTCATCTCCTAATCCTAGGAATTGAATCGTTTCATTTACCAACTTACTCACTTTCATTTCGTTAATATCAATCTTTAGACTATTATCTTTTTCTTTTACATAGGCATAATACGAACTGAAATGGTACATACTATTCGTTTTCCCACCTGAAATTTCAACCGTATACACTCCATTTGGTACGTCTTGTAAATTGATATCTGTTGTTTCAATTGTTTTCTCTTGAATAACTGTATTCCCTTCTTTTAATTTAATTTTTCCTCCTTTTAATGTATCTATTTCATTTGTATTTAAATGGATATGCAAATTCCCTTTTAGCCCAAGTGTAGCAATTTGCTGATTCGTAACTATTTCGAAGTTGGAGTTTATCGGAATATCAGGATCAACTATAGCTCTTGCTTTCGCTAATTGTGATTCAGGCACTATATAAGCTAAAGAAGTAACAGCCGGAAAACCTTTCGCCCTATTCATCTCTATTTGTTTGTGATTAAGCTTAAAGCCCCACCTTTCAAAAACAGGTGTAAAATCAACTTGTCCATTCTCACTATAATACTGATTCATTAAATCTGGTAAAGAATGGTCACCTTTTTTGAAAGCAGCATTGCTAGCTAGTTTTCGATAACCTTGATACATTTTTGCAAATGCTTCATTGCCAGCTTTTTGTTTCGCCATCGTTAAAAGAATAAGTTTTTGTCGTAAATCTAAATCATCATAATTTTTATTTTCTTTCATTAAAGCATTATATAAATTCCGTTCTACCTGTTCCTTTTTCCCGAAATTAAACAACCAACCAACTTGATCTGCTTTTTTGCCGTATTTACTATATTGATATTGAACACCAAATAGATTATTAGAAACTTCTCCTGTAAATATTCCTTGATTATCAAAACCAGCTTGGTATCCATGAGCGATTTCATGTAAAGTTCCCCAACTTAGTTTATCTAACCACATCTTTGTACTATCTGTACTATTCGCTGTCCAATTTGTGCCATAATAGGCACCGCCAGCACCAGATATATCTGCTTTTAAGAAATAACGATTTTGACTTTTTTTATTTTCAAACGTTGAGCCATCTAAACCAATAATTGAATCATACATCACAAAAATATCTTCATAATACGCAATTAACTCATCCAATGATTGAAAATCTTTTAAAGATCTTACTAACTCTTTATCTTTTTTAGGTACAAATAATTGAAAACTCTCCCCTTGAAGTAACGCATACTCTCCATCAAATTGATCCCATGTACTAAAAAATTGAGATACACTTCCTTGTTGTTTATAAATGGGAAGGGGTTTAGTAGCACTTTCATTCCCTACTTGGTACTCAAGTACAGCGTGCTCTTCACCATACGGAGTATCTATGAAAGGAACTAAAGACGTATCACCTTGGATAGTAACCCATTCATTTCCTACTTGTATGGATTTTTCATTTTTTGAGTCATTAGACAATAAACGTAATGTTAATTTGTCTTTAAAATTAGGATTTGTTTGTCTTACCTTTAATGCTGTATTTCTCTTCAAAATAAATCCTAAATCTTGTCGATCATGATATTTCCCCTTACTTATGCCCGCCTGAAATATCCAAGTAGGCTCTTCTAAACTAGTAATTTTTTTTGCATTTATTCGTTCATCAGCATGTAAGTGTATATTTCCTATGAGGAAAAACATTGTATACATTAGGCCTATAACAAGTAACCTTTTCATTTGCATATCTCCTTCTCTATTTTTTTATATACAAAATACAATAAAGCCCTCCTTCTTCACTTATAATTGTCGTCAATAAGTTACTTATCAGTGTAATTATTATAGTTACATTAACTCATGATTATCAATCATTAAATGTATGTAATTTTGCATATATGAATATTTTGTGATAAATTCCAAAATATCGTATAATTATCAATATTTTTTCAGACATTATTCAATAAAAAAACACGAAGACTCTTAAGTCTTCATGTTTTTTATACATGTTATTACACTTGTGATTGAATTAATTACTAAAATCTTTTTAATCGTAAAAAATCAATTATTTTTAGGCTGATAGCCGTACCTAATCTTTTACAATTTACTCATTCTTTTTGTTCTGTAATATTAAATTTTGAAACCAATTCCGTTAATTCTTCCACCTTTTCTTTCATTTTGTTGGATTGGATTGATATTTGTTCAATTGATTCGGCCTGTGATTGAATTGAATTTACAGTTTGAAGAGTCTCCTTTTTCACATCCGTTGCAGTTTCAGAAACTAGCGAAAGAGAAGCATTTACTTCTTCTGTACCAGCAGACATCTCTTCTGTCGCTGCGGATACTTCTTGAATTTGACCTGTAATCTTATCAATATCTCTCATAATAGACAAGAAGGTTTGATTCGCTTTGTAAGCAGCTTCTTTTCCTTCTACTGCCTTTTGTTGTCCTTTTTGCATGACATTAACTGTATCTTGGGTATCTTTTTGAATGGATTTTATTAAATGATTAACTTCTTTTGCAGATTCTTTAGATTGCTCAGCCAAGTCTCGAACTTCTGCGGCAACCACTGCAAATCCTTTCCCATTCTCTCCAGCACGTGCCGCTTCAATAGCGGCATTTAAGGCAAGAAGATTCGTTTGTTCGGCAATATTAGTAATTGCAGCGAGAGCTGTATCAATCTGTTGTGTACGTGTAACAAGTTTATTTATTACTTTTGATGTTTCCTCGACAACATCATGCACACTATTCATTTGAAGAATAGAGTGATTTATCACTTCACTACCGATATTTATTCGTTCTGTAGTCGTTACTGCTACCTCAGCGACTACTGCTGAAGATTCAGCTACAGTTTGCACCCCGGTTGTAATTTCTTCCATTGAGGATGAGCTCTCCTGAATACTAGTTACCTGTCCTTCTATTTTTGTTTTTACTTCTAAAACAGTCTGTACAACCTCATTTGAAATACTAGACGCTCGATTTGTATCTTGTAATACGCCCTCCGTAGTAGAAATAACCTCTTGTGTTGTCATCTTAACATTCGCAATTAATTGTTGAAGGTTATCTAACATACTATTAAAAGACTGAACAATATGCCCTAATTCATTATTTGCTTTATAAGGAGTACGTGTTGTTAAATCTCCAGCTGCTACTTTTTCCATATCATTTTGTAGTAATGCAAGTGGGTTTCGGATAGTTAATTTAATAACATATCCAATTAATATAATTATTAAAATTGCTAAAATCGAAATACTAACAAACATTATCATTGTATTTTGAGCACTATTATTATTTTCCTTCTGTAAAAGCTCTGCATTATTACTATTATATAAAATCAATTCACGAATTGATTTTATTGATTTTTGCATATTAGGTTCAATCTCTTTTAGATAATATGCATATGCTTCCTCATTATTAGACTTCCCTAATTCTTGTGCTTTCTTCATTTGAGTCCTTAATTCATTAAATGTTTCATGAAACGTGTTATATAATTCTTTTTCTTTAGTAGAAATAAGCTTAGCCTCAAACTGCTTTAAAAGATGATCATTTTCCTTACGAATCCCATCCATTTCTCTTATTAATTCGTTCATTCTTTTTTCATCTTTTGATAACATTATTTCCATAAAGTTCATATTAACGTGATAAAAATTAGATTCTACAATTCCAATCCACTCAATTGGTAGTAAATTATCCTCATACATATTAGAGGAAGTACTTTTCCCTCTTTCTAATCCCCAAAACCCTATTAGGGATAATACTATACATGCAATACTTGATATAGTTATTAATATGTTTAGTTTTGTACCAACCTTACTGTTTCTTAATAATTCCAATTCACTTTCTCCATTCTAATATATAGTTTAAGTAATGTATTTTATACCAAGAATCCCAAAATTACGATGTTTATTTTGTAATATGTAATTTTGCATATCGTCCACTACTGATTCAAAATAACCTAACATTGTAATTTTCGTTTTCCAAAAATTCATGATTATGAACACATCTCATTAATTCTTGAACTTCTTATCCAAAATATCCGCATATACTGTGGCACCAGGGAAAACCATCACTGATATGATATATAAATTACGCTTCCATACAAGACTAGCTTAAAAATATTTTTCTTATTGCTCATTTTTCTATTTCCCCTCTATTAGAAGTACTCCTAGCACATCACACTAATAAAAACGATAGTATTAAAAAATAAGGAAAGACATAATACGTATGTCTTTCCTCTAAAATTGTAATACTCAATATGCTCTTGGCTCTATTTGATTTTCCATTTAAATCCTCACATATCTTTCTTTATAATATCTCCTAACTCCATCCAATTTGTAATACGCGGGATATTGAGATATTGATTGTAAGAAGTAGTTTTTGCATATACATTTATCGGTTTTCCTATTAACGTTTCTAAAACAGCCGGCTTATCATCAAAGAAATAGTTTAATTTTATTTCTTGTATGAAGTGTATTTTTTCTTCATCCTTCATTCCATAGAAAAAGCGATCTTCATGTACCGGAAATCCTTTTTCTATTAACCATTTTTTTGTTTGCTCTCCATGCTCTTTAGGTCGCGCCGTTATATAGTAAATTTCATGTCCCTGTCTTTCTAATTCTTGCAATGTCTCTACAGCATACGGAAACGGTGAACAAGAAGTATAATAAATCTCATCCAGCAAACTATTCCACATATGACCGCCTTCCTCCGAAGTCATGCCAAATGCTTCATGAATTTCAATTGTTTTTAAAGAATGGAATACATCCAACCCTACTTTTTTGTTTAATTTCTTATTATATAAATGAAAAGCATGCTGCCTTAAATCAATTAATGTATCATCGATATCAAATCCAAACTTCACTCTTCATCACTCCTTTCTGCAATCCATTTACCGGAACATATAAGTAGTTTTTATTCCCCTTATTTCTCATCTTTCCGATATGCTGGATAGCCAATAAATCTATAATCTTTTCCAATCTGGGTAAATGATATATCCTTAAATTCAATTGCATCTTTCATTTTAGTAATACCAGTCCCCTCTACAAAACTAGGCGCCAATCTACCTCCAATAATTTTAGGTGCGAAATATAAAATAATTTTATCCATTAGTTTATTTTCAATAAACGAAGCATTTACTTCTCCACCACCTTCAATAAGCAGGGAGGAAACTCCTTTTTGTCCTAAAACATCAAGCATTTCATGTAAGTTTATATGCTTTTCTCCGCTAGTAACAAATACTTTAACTCCTGCATTTTCTAATGCTTTCTTTTTTTCCTCTGCATGATTACTTGTTGTAAATATCCAGGTAGGAGCTTCTCTATCTGTAACAACGTTAGCTTCCATCGGTATGCGTAACGTCGAGTCCAATATTACTCGAATTGGATTTCGGCCATTTGGAATACGCGTTGTCAATGATGGATTATCCTTTTGAACAGTATTCGCTCCTACTAAAATAGCCGCATTTTCGTTTCGTATTTGGTGTACTTCTTGTCTTGCTTCTGTAGATGTAATCCACTTACTATCCGATAAAGACGTAGCGATTTTCCCATCTAATGTAACTCCTGATTTAATCGTTACAAATGGGCGCTTTGTCAAAATATATTTATTAAAGACTTCATTCATTTTTTTAGATTCTTCTTCACACACTCCTACAAGTACTTCAATACCTGCATCTTGTAGAGTTTTAATTCCACGTCCAGAAACAAGCGGGTTTGGATCAAGTGTAGCAACTACTACCTTCTTAATTCCTGCTTGTACAATTGCTTCAGCACAAGGCCCTGTTCTACCATGATGAGAACAAGGTTCAAGAGTTACATAAATTGTACCACCACGTGCCTGTTCTCCAGCCATACGTATCGCATGTATTTCGGCATGTGGTTCTCCGGCCTTCATATGTGCTCCGACCCCTACAATTCGATTATCATTTACAATTACAGATCCAACCAATGGATTTGGAGTCGTTTGTCCCTTCATAGCCTTGGCATTTTCTAGTGCTAGCTTCATATACAATTCATGCTCAAGCATGTAAGTGTCCCCCTTCAAAATGTCCAGAACGCTGAATCTTCGTTTGCAAATATTTCTCATTAAACTCTGAGACATCACCCCATAACGGTTCACGACTCGTAACATTTAATCCAGCTTTTTGTAACACTTCTAATTTTTTCGGATTATTTGTAATAAGTTTTACAGGTTTTGAGCGTAGCGCTTTTAATACTTCAATTGTATCATCATAGTTTCGAACATCATCTTCAAAACCTAGGTTCAGATTAGCTTCTACTGTATCTAACCCATTTTCTTGCAAGAGGTACGTCATAGCTTTACTAAACAAGCCAATTCCTCTTCCTTCATGATTCGCTAAGTAAAATAAAGCACCTGAACCATGTTCTGTAATCATTTGTAAAGACTGCTTTAATTGGAATCCACAGTCACAACGTTTACTACCAAAGATATCACCGGTGTGACAAATACTATGCATACGAATTAGGGCATCTTCAGAATTCTCAAAATCACCATATACAAGTACACTAGATTGCTGCATATCAGCTAAATTAATAGATGAGAGTTTTTCGATAATTCCTTCTACACTATTTGTAACCTCACTACATTGTAACCAAGAATACCATTGAAAAACTTTAGTCTCCCCATATAAATTAATTGGCAATTTGATAGGGCCTACTAAATAAATATCCTTTCCATCTTGATGTATAAATTGAATTTTATCTTCTAACATATGAATTGTATCTGTTGTAACCATTAGGTACCTCCTAGTATAGAGAATCTCTAAAATTCTCTTCCATTGTTATATTTTTTATTGTTTAACTTACACAACGTAAGTGTTTTTACAGATGCTATTCTTTTTTCTCTCAGCTTATATGCAATATGTATCATTACAACTTTGGCCATTTAAAGAAAAGAGTTTTAGTTACATAAAACAACTTAGTTACTTTATGTAAGTGAGTATGCATTCGTAATCAATTTACGCCAAGTAATTAATTGTAAAAACATTTGTTACTAATAGTAAGATGTTATATAATTTATTTTAGGAGGTGAAGGAAAATGAATGATTCTACATTATGCCCTCGCTTTGAAAAAGGAATGAAATTTTTTAGTCAACGATGGACAGCACTAATTATTTACCAACTTTTTTCTGGATCTCAGCGCTTTTGTACACTTGAATCTTCTCTTCCTGTTAGCGGAAGATTACTTTCAGAAAGATTGAAAGAATTAGAACTAGAAGGAATTGTCGAACGTAAAGTCTTTCCTGAGACACCAGTTCGTATAGAATATTCTTTAACTCAAAAAGGATTTGCTTTAGAAGCTATTATTCGCGGAATAGAAGAATGGTCACAGGAATGGATAGAACTTGAGGAATAACATAAAAGCTTTTTCGTATATAGTTTTAAGTAATCAAATTACAGATACCTATTATTAAAACGCTAATTTTTCAAGCATTTATGAAAAGCTAGCGTTTTTTAATAAATAAAATGTAAGAAATAAAGCAAGGTGATCAAAACGATCACCTTGTTCCCTTACAGATTAAAATAGTGTTTTAAAATCTTTTATTCATACATACTCGATTAATAAAAAAAACGAATAAGCTTTTTTATTAATAAACAGTTTTATTTTTACAATACAGTTAGCTTCCCCTGCTATTTGCGGACAGTAAGACCACCACTGATTAAATTTCCATTTTATTACATTTGAATATTACTTATGAAATTTCACACGCTCTTCAAGTGGTTGGAATTCTTTTTCACCTGGTGCAGCTGTTGGATTACCAAATGGCATTTGTGCAATTAGTTTCCAATTAGCAGGGACATTCCATTCTTGTTTTACCTCATCGTCAATTAACGGATTATAATGTTGTAATGATGCCCCTAATCCCTCTGCTTCTAAACCTGTCCACACGACTAATTGGTGCATACCTGATGCTTGGTGTGACCAAATTGGGAAGTTTTCAGCATATGCAGCAAATTTTTCTTGAAGCGATTTAACGATAGCCTCATCTTCAAAGAATAATACTGTTCCATAACCAGCTTTAAAAGAATCCATTTTTTGTTGCGTTCCTGAAAAATCTCCATCTCCAACTACTTTTCTTAATGTTTCAGTGGTAATATCCCATAATTTATCATGAGCTTCACCAAATAATACAACTAATCGTGCAGTTTGAGAATTGAAAGCGGATGGAGTATATTTCACAGCAAACTCCACGATTTCTTTAATTTTTTCATCCGATACTTGTACCTCTTTATTAATCCCATAGTAAGTACGTCTTTCTTTCAGTGCGGTATAGAAATCTTTTGTCATAATTCCGTTCCTCCTATGTTTTAATATTCTTCAAAATGATACATCTCGAAGATAATATGCGTTTAAATGAGTTCATTTTTGAATCATTGAACTTCCTAGCACCCATTGCCAGTCATTCTAAATCTAAACACACTGCTTCCTTCAGTTTTCCTAAAAAAAGCCTTATAACATCATTCATAAAATCTAATCATCATTCGGTACTATTTTACCCATTCTCTATTCATGTATCCTGCTTGTTTCATATTTACACAAAGATGAAATGTAGCTACTTTAATCACCAAATTTCACATTAATTTAGAGCATCTTCAATTACAGCAATTTCGCTCACTCGAACAAAACGATGCAATTTAAAGAACATTGCACAATTAAGTACTACCTGTAAAAGAACCCTCTTAGCCGACTATAAGAAAAAATAATAAAAAGCCAAAAACGAACAATAATATGTTCATTCTTGGCTTTTACTTAACCATCACATTTACTTTTACTATTGCTTCAAATGATTTTTAACTGCCCTTATTACCAATTTGTGATCTTCTTCTGGTGGTAATCCTGAAACTGTTATCATTCCAATAACCCCTACGTTTTTTATTCTGATAGGAAAACATCCACCAAACGCAGCGTATTCTGAAGTATCTAAAAGATATTTTTCATTATAGGAGACCCCAGTTATTTCACTTTGTATCTGCATATAATACGAGCTACGATCATGCAGGGAAACGACTCGTTTTTTACGCTCAATCCATTTCGTATTTTCCTCATTTGTCCCTGTCATCTTGAAATGAAATAATTGCACACCATTTTTCGTTATATCAACAGCAATCAATTTCCTCTCTCGCTTTGCTGTTTCAACGATAAATAAACCTAGTTGCAAGGCATCTTCATTTGTAAAAGAGGAAAATTGAAGTGTTTCCTCCTCTTTTAAAATTTGTTTACTTATTTCATTCAAATTTGAAGTACTCATATCTTTAACCTCCATAATTGTTTTATGCCACACCGACATTTTTTCGAAATTATTAGGCCATATAGTACAACCTTTCAATCAATCTGATTCTAAATAAACTATTGTAACATCTTTGGTAACTAGTAGTACCGTAAAGCCTGTTTTCTTCTTACTGGTGCTATTATGAATGACATTCAAAGTTATAAAAAGTACTATTCTACTTATCCCTATCTTACAGAGACTATTATGAAATATATTTAACATCTTAAAAATGTATGTACTAAAGAATAATATTTTTAATCACTAACTTTTTTGATCAATCGTTATAATCCAATTTCATCAAAATTTTTATCAATTATTACACTATCCAACAATAGGAGGAAACAAAGATGGATGAAAATATATCCAAAAGCTGAAAAGCAGTTGAGTCCCTTGAGAGAATAGTTATAATTCACTACATATAGAAATAGACATACAAAAACGCCATCCTTTCCTATAATTCTAAAGAAAGAATAGCGTATTCTTTTCAAAAATGAGTTCTTTTATTGAAAAACTTTGATTCTATATTATACATAAAAGGGCAACCAATGCTAAAACAGCTGGAAGTCCTTGTTTCACAATAATTGATTTATTAGATGTGAAACCTCCGAAAATAGCTGCTATCACCACACAAATCACGAAAAATAATTGGACCATATAACCAATTGGATTGAGCCCAAGTACAAGTCCCCAAATGAGACCAGCCGCTAAAAATCCATTATATAAACCTTGGTTTGCAAACATAATGGCTACGTTTCGATCTCCTTCTAAATGCTTCGGTAATTTGAAAGCACGTTTCGCTACTTTTGAATCAATAAAAAACATTTCAAGGATCATGATAAACAAATGTTCTAATGCTACGATCCCGACTAAAATAGCTGCGATTATTTCCACACTATTCTGCCCCCTACACTCTCTATTCTTTAATATTCTCTACATTTTTTTGCATCTGTAATAGAACATGAATAAGTATTTTGCGCTCTTCTCCACTGATATTTACGAACATTTCCTTCATAAAATGTTCCTTTTCTTTCTTGTTAAAACATTAATTGATATATCAATTATTGATACATCAATTAATATACATCTCTCTTTTTATTTTTGCAAGTTTTTTTGCTCAATTGGTTTTATTTTGTTCCAGCAACTTTAAACCAATTCAAGACATCAGTTCGCATTTCTAGAAATCATAATTACTTTAAGTTCATTCTGACAATCATATTTAACTACATATATAAAAGAATTGAGTTATACCTCCATCAATTTATAAAAATTAATTTTTTCTAAAAACAGATACTTTACGTTTTTTATAGTAATAAAAATCATTTTTTGTTTCAGAGGCAATCCATTTTGTTAGCTTGATGGGCATAGGATAGCACCCAGATGACGAACCAATTATCTTTCAAGAAGACGACTTAAAATCTGGATTTGGTACAGGAGTTGCCTACTTCTCCGATTCAGCTGGTACTAATTTAGAGCTAATTGCTCCAAAAAGGCCATTCAGACGTGAATAGTTAAAATAAATTAATACCGAAACAAGCCACCTTCTGCCTGGAAGGTGGCTGTTTGTCGGCAAGTTGATAAAATGACTAAAAAAGGACAAACTCTCCAAGGTGAGAAGTTTGTCCAAAAAGTTATTCGTATTAACTATTTTTACACTAATACGAATAATAGTGAATTAGAATAATGACTTAATACTTGCTAAGACAGTAAGTACACCTACAATAATAACAAATACGTTACTCATTTTCCCTTTGTATTTAGCTAGTACTGGAACTTTTTGAATCGCATACATCGGTAATAGACATAAGATAGCAGCAACTAATGGACCGCTTAGAGAATCAATAAGTCCAAGAATACTTGGATTTGTATAAGCAACAAACCAGCATGATAATACAACAAAAGTAAGGATTACTGTCTTAATTGTTTTTTCTTCAATATCTTTTCCACGTGATTTACCGAACTTAATAATCATGTCACGCATTACTTCAAATGCTCCTATATAATGGCCAAGGAAAGACTTTGTAATAGCCACAAAAGCAATAATTGGAGCTGCAATAGTGATTACAGGCGAATTAAGCTCATTAGCAAGATATGAAAGAATTGATAAGTTTTGTTCTTTTGCCATTTTTATATCATCTGGAGTCAAGCTCAATGCGCTACTCCAAACGAAGAACATAACAACAGCGAATGTCATAATATAACAAACCTTTTGTATTTGCGCACATTTAGCATCAGTGGCTTCGATTCCATACGTAGCTCTCTGTTTCACAACAAATGATGAAATCATAGGTGAATGATTAAATGAGAATACGATGATTGGTAGAATCATCAATATCGTCCCAAAATAGCCTGTTCCTGTTGAAGCAGTTGAAACAGCTGAAAAACTAAGCATTGACGTATTCCACTGTGGAATTAAAGATATTGCAATAAAAAGTAGAGAAACTATGAAAGGATACACTAACATACTCATTACCTTTACAGTAATATCTTGACCAAAATTTAGTATAGCGATAAGACCAAGAACTAATACAAGTGATAAAATAGCCCTTGGAGGTTCTGGCATGTGCAATTGATGCACGATAAAACTACTTGCAGTATTTGTAAGCGCAACCGAATACATTAGTACGATTGTATAAATTGAACCGAAATATACGATGTTAAAAATGATACTCGCTTTATTTCCGAAATACTCTCTAATTGTACCTGTGATCCCCTCATCAGCAGAATTAGAAGCGTATATCATTTTAGCAAGCGCCCTATGTGAGTAGTACATAACTGGATATGCAAGTAATGTAATTAGTAGTAAAGATAATAAACCACCTGAACCTGCATTAATCGGTAAAAAGAGCACCCCTGCTCCAATTGCAGTTCCAAATAGACTCAGTGCCCATGTAGTATCCTGCTTATGCCACTTTTTCGGATCTGCATATTGCTCATTTTTTCGTGCGGTATTTTCAGCTTGAACTTCTATTTTCTTTGCAGTATTCCCGTTCATATAATAACTCCCCCTTGTATCTATTCCTGCATCTCTCTTTGCATCTAACAAATATTCCCTTTCTGGAAAATGAATTCCTTACAAGTTGCCCCACATTGTATGTCCTTCATCATAATGAATCCAAATTGAAACATTCACTAATTAGCGTCCTAATATAATTGTTAGCGTTCACAAAAAAGTTTACTCGTAATATCCGCTCTTTATATAAATACCCCTTAAGAGAACAATATAGAATAGACTTCATAAATACGTTGCAACATTTCTAATAACAGTGTATTACTTTAATGGTTTCTCTTTTTTACTTTTAACAGTAATTTTAGCTAAACCGGCCTCTCTTCATTTGCGAGGCATTTCTTTCTCAATTCTATACATTACCTTCATAACTTCGGTAGCACTGATGATATTGCTTACACAAGCCACTGAAGCACATTACATACATTTCGCCTCTAATCACACACCTTTCTTACTAATAATCGCATTTTTTATATTTTCTCCAGAGATAATAAAATTTCTCTCGACGCCCTCATTATAACGTGTATATTTATAAAATTAATATTTTTATATTTTCAGAAATATTAAAGAGGAATAATTTTATATGGATAATATTTTACAGTTAGCATGTAGCCATTGTTTTTATCGCTTAAAGCTGAATTAGTTATTAAAAAAATACAATAATACATTGTTTTTCTAGGTGACTTATTATAAAGATACTTATATCCCCTTTTATCAAAAAATCTTATTTTAAACATAAAAGATATTCTAATAAATAATTAATGTAGGTAAAAAGAAAAAAACCCCAAAATACAAAAACCAAATTTTAGGATATATATTATTAATATTGAATTCATATACAATTTAAAAAGCTACACTGAGCAAAAAGCAAAAAAGCTGCCCCATATGGACAGCTCATTTACATAATTATCGTTATCAGGAATACACAAACAAATCACTTCAATATCATCTTAATTGTAGTTTGTTCGGCTCTTCTTCAGGGATATCTCTATGTTTGTAATGAATCGTTTTTACATCATTTCCTTTTATGCGAAAAGTAATTGTGTCCTCTCCATAAGGCGGATTGTGTGCACCCTCAAAAGTTTAAATTTTAAAATCCCTCATTAACTAGCTCTTTTATCGAGTTTAATTTTGAAGAAAGCTCGATAAACCATTCTTCATCCCCTGTTAATAATGCAAGATCTATAAGATAAAGGATTTGTTCCTTATTTATTACCTTTGATTCAGGGAGTTTGTTAACGTGTTTACTAAAGAGTAAAATCGCTTCGTTTATTGTGTACTGGCCGTCACGTTTCACAATACTAACTGTAACTATATCCTCTACATCATCAAGTGATACAATATAACCAACTATTAATTCACCTTCATTTGATATTCCACGAACCCAATCTCCTACTTTTAAAACCTGATTATTATTTGACATCATACCGTTTCACCTTCCTATAAATATTTTTTGTGACGATAAAAAAGATATAAAAACAATTATACTGTAATATTTTTCATTACATTTAAGTGTTAAGAACTCACGGCTATATAATAATTAAGCCGCTTAACGCTCTTGATTGATAAGGTCAACAACTTCTTTCATTGTATAATTCTTTAAGTATTCACCTAGATGCTCTTCAGCACCTAAGAAAATAGCGAAAAGAACTTTTCGCATGTTCGAACCTACAACACACTGATTGTTTGATTCTGGACACTTCGGCTGCAAAGCACCTTCAGAGGTTATCTGATAAATATGCCAAAGATTAATTTCATCTAAATCGCGAGCGAAAATAAAACCGCCACCAGTCCCCTCTTTCGATTGTATAAACTTATGTTTTTTTAACAAACTTAGTACTTTGCGAATGCGTACTGGATGTACACCTGCACTTTCTGAAATAGCATTACTTGTTGACATCCGATCTGGCTGTAAAGCTAAATAAGTTAAACTGTGTATGGCCAAGGTAAAGTCGCTGTTCATGATTTTCCTCCTACGATCAAAAATATTGTTTCTCATATATTAACTGTAGCCATAAATATTACAGATAGGTTAGAACGTTAAAACATATAGAATACTTCTTGCCATAAAAAATTAATTCTCTTATATTCTATCCGGTCCCACCTATATCTGATAACTTCATTTAGCTTTTTAAGTTGAAAATAAAATTAAACACTCCACTGTTTCTTCACTTGTTCTTCTGCCAACTGTTTAATTTTTGTCCAAATCGTATCTTTACTCACAATAACATTTGTTTGATAATTTCTATCATTATAATTAACTGTAACACATACTTCAATCATCTTCTGCTTCCTCCTTTCAAAAAACTTTTTCTAAAAATACTACTTATTAATTGGCCAATTTTTGCAATTCAATGTTCAAAAACGTTCGAACGCTACGTGGTAAAAATTTACGAATTTCTTCCTCATTAAAACCAATCTGCAATCTTTTCTCGTCCAGCATAATTGGGCGACGTAACATTAGTGGATGCTCAATTATTAATGTATAAAATTCATTGAGCGAGAGCTCCTCAATATTTATATTTAAGTCCTGAAAAGTTTTCGATCTAGTTGAAATAATTTCAGTAGCCCCCTCTTCAGTTAAACGAAGAATCGATTTAAGCTCATCAACTGTCATAGAATTTGATACGATGTTTTTTTCAATATAATCAATTTGATGCTCTTCAAGCCATGCTTTCGCTTTTCGGCATGAGGCACAGCTTGCTGTTGTATATAGAATTACCATATTTAACTCACTCCTTTAATGTTATGAAACGTACATTTTAAACATCGGTTATTGAAATGTATTAAAAAAAATTACAGTTTAGAATCAAATACAAGCAATATTATTTATTCGAGAATATTTAATTTATCTACATTTTACAGACGATAACAACTCACTTCTAAAAACTATACTGTAATTTTAAACTTTACAGTTCTATAAATCAAATGTTAAGTCTTGGATTCATTCTATTAACGTATAATAGGAGCAGTTGAGACAATACTTGCCTCAACCGATTTTTATATCTCTTTATAATTTTTTGCAGTAATGACTGTTTCAAACTCAAAGGTTTCGGGTAGATGATCTGCATAAGAATATTCAAAAGTTCGTCCATCCGTTAAATAAGCTACTTGTTCAACTCGCATTAGGAAATCCTGATTTGTTAAGTTCATAAACTGCTTTTCCCTATCATCTGGGCGAATTCCTTTAACCCTGACAACAGATGTCCCTACTTCAAGACCAAGTTTATTTTGAATATGTGAGTATATCGAATCCTCTAAAACAGAAGCCTCAACACCTGGGATAACCGAAATTGGCATCCATGTATGCTCCATAATCGTCGGAATGCTGTGAATGATGCGGAGGCGAATGATTTTATAGACGAAATCACCGATTGAAACTCCCAATTTCTCAGCAACTACTTCATCAGCCCCAACAATCGCAAACTCGATAATTTTACTTTCTACCTCACTGCCGTATACAGCTTTCGTACCCGTTAAAGTTTGAATCATTCGTGCCTTTTCCTGTTGACGCCAATCTTGCACCACTGTTCCGCTTCCGCGCCGGCGGATGATGTAGCCATCTCTAACTAATAGATCCAGCGCTTTCTTAATAGTAAGGGCTGAAACACCAAATTCTTCAGCAAGGACGGGGCTACTCGGAATTTTTTCGTTGATTTTATATTCACCGTCTAAAATTTGCTGTTTAATCTTTTGATAAATGCCGAGGTATTTTACTTGTGTTGATCCGCTTGCCATTTTCATACCTCCTTTATACTGCAAACTCTCTTCTATTCATTCAAATGTAAAGCCTCAAGTTTGTAAACTGAAGGTGATGGGGCAGCAAATCCATTTTCTAAGATTTCAATATTCGTTACCGCTTCTTCGTCTTTCACAAGTTTTGGTGCACCATTTATAATTGTTTCATACGCGGCATCATAGAAACGACCGTAATCACCAAGCGGCGTTTTAATTTGTTTTTCAATCCAGTCACCATTTGCATTACGATATTTAGCAACTCCATAGTACATCGGTGAATCTTCACCAAACCCTGCACTCTCAGGCATAATCCCCGCTTTCAAATCATTTTCCTGCTGATCTTCACCATATTTAATAAATGATCCATTTGTTCCATGAACGATAAAGCGTGGATAATCTTTTGCTACGACATGGTTCGTTTTCAGCTTAATCTTCAACTGATTTCCGTAATGTAAACCAACATCGAAATAATTATCAACCGCACCTTCCATTTCATTATTACGAATATCGTATGTCACCGTATCTGGACGGCCGAATAATGAAATCATACGGTCCATCGTATGAATACCTAAACTGTAAAATGAACCTTCTTCTTTTGGAGCTTCATGAGTGATTGAACCAGGACGGAAATAATCAATATGTGATTCAATCTCAATAATATCACCAAGGAATCCTTGTTCAATTACTTGCTTCACATCTAAAAAATCACCATCAAAACGGCGGTTTTGATAAGGCATAACTACTACACCTTTTTCTCGTCCTAAAGCTAATAATTCTTTCGCATGTTCCACTGTATCGCAAAATGGTTTTTCAACGATAACTGATTTTCCAGCTAGTATAACTTTTTTTGCTAATTCATAATGCGTATGTGCTGGCGTACAGATCGTCACCACTTGAATTTCCTTGTCATTCAACAATTCGTCCAAATCAGTAGTGAAGTAAACACCTTTTTCCTTATATGGATCCGCTAATTTCTCATTTATTTGACGTACAAAAATCGTTTTTATTCTTATATTATTACGTGTGTTTACATAAGGTAAGTGATAGCGGTTAGCTGACTTTCCAAATCCAATAAAGCCCATTGTTAATGTCATATTTTTCAACTTCCTTGCTCATAAATTTTCGTTTCTATATTTATTATATAATTTAATCATTAAAAGTATATAGTTTTAAATTTATAATTATATATTAAATAAAAAATCCACGATAAAATTCATTCTCACTATAAGTTATGGACCTATAAAGTGAAACTTTAATCAGTGGGGCGATTTATTCTCTACTGATTATTTACCCGTAAATACCGGGATGAAAAGGAGCGTAATGAACATGGCATATACTACTATATCTATGGAAATTTTCGGATCACCTGAACAAGTATGGCAATTAATAGGAGGTTTCAACTCCCTTCCAGACTGGTTACCTTATATACCTAGTAGTAAATTAACTGAAGGCGGTCGTGTACGTCATCTAGCTAATCCAGATGGTGATACAATTATAGAACGCTTAGAAGTATTCAATGATAAGGAACGCTACTACACGTATTCAATCATGAATGCACCGTTCCCGGTCACTAATTATTTATCTACAATCCGGGTGAAAAAAGGTACTGAAAGTAACACATCATTAGTAGAGTGGTCTGGTACGTTCACTCCTGTTGAGGTTAGTGATGAAGAGGCAATAAATCTGTTTCATAGTATATACAGCGATGGACTGAAAGCATTGCAGCAAGCATTTCTAGATTAATTCATGTAATTGATTGAGACGAAAAAGTTAATTAACAGTCAAACATTCGACTTTGTGGTTAAGTTCTTTATGAAAGATAAACAAATACAAATTTCATGCCTGCTTGTTAATGACAAGAAATAAAAAATACTACCTCCAAATGGAAGGTAGTATTTTTTTATTAATCAGGAAAAACAATTAATCCCTCTTCTTTTTCCTCCTGTTTTAAATCTTCTTCTGGGAAGGTTACAGTTGAATTTTTATCACCTGTTCTTTTTGTTTCTTCACCTGGAAATACGAAAGTTGAATTTTCTTTCCCTTCATTTTTTTCTACGTTATCTGGAAATACCATAGGATCATTGGTAGTCAAATCACTATGAAATCCAAGGTTAGACAAAATCGCTTTTAAATCTGGTAAAACCCCTATTTTATCAGATGATGGATTATTAGACTTTGTGCCTGTATTAGGATTACTTAAAATTGCCCTCAATTCTTTTGGTGTATATGCCTTACCTAAATGTTCTTTAGCAATCCCTTGAATTGATACAGCAGCCCCAGCAATTATAGGCGAAGCGCTAGAAGTACCACGGAAGTTAGAAGTATAACGATTCATTATATTCTGATCTGTAACTTTTTGCCCTTTACTATTTTGATTTTGATATGTATGTGCGCCCATACGGGCATTTAGAGATTCAACTCTAGCAAAGTTGTAGGCTCAGGTCTCACAAAAGCCTATCATCAACCAACTTATCCAT